>CAJFJM010000046.1 GCA_904384245.1 uncultured Clostridia bacterium | reverse complement strand
TTTGTGTGATTGGAATGCTTGTAGCCCTTCTTAAGATAAAATAAATGAGGAAGCGCGAAGTATGTAGCGAGAGGCTCGTTTGTTTTATCTTTAGAAGGGATAAAGCATGTATTGAGCCGAAAATTAAAAAATTTATATAATAACTTCTTTTGGCTGGCGGTTTATTTTAGCCATGAATTGTAACTAATACATTCCTTCCATTCCAGCTCCTGCTCCTGAATTTCCGCAGTTGCATGATTTTTCTTCTGGAACATCTGTTACTAAGCTTTCTGTTGTTAATACCATTGATGCTATTGATGCTGCATTTTGTAAAGCACTTCTTGTTACTTTTGTTGGGTCTACTATTCCTGATTTTTTCATGTCCACATATTTTTCTTCTGCTGCATCAAATCCTGTTCCTACTGGTGATTGTTTTACTTTGTCTATTATTACTGCTGGTTCTAATCCACAGTTTCTTGCTATTTGTTTTGCTGGTTCTTCTAGTGCTGTTAGTACTATTTTAGCTCCTAATGCTTCTCCTCCTTCTAGTGTAGATACTAATTTTTCTACTTCTGGAATAACATCTAATAGAGCTGTTCCTCCTCCTGCTACTATTCCTTCTTCTACTGCTGCTTTTGTTGCAGATAATGCATCTTCTATTCTTAATTTCTTTTCTTTCATTTCTACTTCTGTTGCAGCTCCTACACCTATAACAGCTACACCACCTGCTATTTTTGCTAGTCTTTCTTGTAATGATTCTTTGTCATATTCACTTGTTGTTTCTTCTATTTGTGTTTTTATTTGTTTTACTCTTGCTGTTAGTTTTTCTTTATCTCCCATTCCATCTACTATTATTGTATTTTCTTTTTGTACTTTTACTTGTTTTGCTCTACCTAATTGGTCTATTCTAGTATCTTTTAATTCTAATCCTAAATCTGATGTAATTACTTCTCCTCCTGTTAGTATTGCAATATCTTCTAGCATTGCTTTTCTTTTATCTCCAAATCCTGGTGCTTTTACTGCTACTACATTTAGTACTCCTCTTAATTTGTTTAATACTAATGTAGATAATGCTTCTCCTTCTATATCATCACAAATTATTACTAATTTTGCAGATTGTTGCATTAAAGCTTCTAGTAGTGGTAAAATTTCTTGGATATTGCTTATTTTTTTATCTGTGATTAAAATATATGGGTTGTCTATAACAGCTTCCATTTTGTCTGTGTCTGTTACCATATATGGTGAAACATAACCTTTGTCAAATTGCATTCCTTCTACTACATTTAATTCTGTATTAGATGTTTTTGATTCTTCAATTGTTATAACACCATCTTTTGAAACTTTTTCCATTGCTTCTGCAATTAGTTCTCCAACTTCTTCGTTATTTGCAGATATACTTGCAACTCTTGCTATATCTTCTTTTCCATTAACTTGTGAGCTAATTCCTTTTAATGCTTCTACAGCTTTATTTACTGCCTTATCCATTCCTCTTTTTATTGACATTGGGTCAGCTCCTGCTGCTACATTTTTTACTCCTTCTTTAATCATACTTTGGGCTAAAACTGTAGCTGTTGTTGTACCATCTCCTGCTACATCATTTGTTTTTTCAGAAACTTCTTTAACTATTCTTGCTCCCATATTTTCGAATTTATCTTCTAATTCAATTTCTTTTGCTATTGTAACACCATCATTTGTAATAAGTGGTGCTCCAAAGCTTTTATCTAAAACTACATTTCTTCCTTTTGGTCCTAATGTGACTTTTACAGTGTCTGCTAATTTATTAACACCTTCTAATAAAGATTTTCTAGCATCTTCTCCAAATTTTATTTGTTTTGCCATTTTTAATCATTCCTTTCATATTTTTCGATTTTGGTTAATCATGTCCAAATTGACTATTTTTCATTTTGATTACTTTTAGTTGTGTCACTATAAAATATTTTTTGTTTGAGATGTATCACAAATAATCGTTTATTCCAATTAGTTATTATTGCTATTTTTGTTATTTTGCTATTATTCTACTATTGCTAAAATATCATCTTGTTTTACTATTAGATAATCTGTTCCTTCATATTTTACTTCTGTTCCAGAATATTTGCTTACAATTACATTGTCTCCTTTTTTTACATTCATTTCTTCTGGTTTTCCATCTATTATTTCTCCTGGTCCTACTTCTATTACTTCTGCTATTTGTGGTTTTTCTTGTGCACTACTTGCTAATATTATTCCACTTTTTGTTGTTTCTTCGCCTTCTTTCATTTTTATTAATACTCTACTTCCTAATGGTTTAATCATTTATATTACCTCCTTTTAGATATTGTGTTTTTAGCACTCATATCGTTTGACTGCTAATAATTTATACCTTATGATTAAAAAAGTCAATAGTTTTTTATAAAATTCACAAATTTTTCACATTTCTTATAATCACTAGTTTGTTTTAATTATAATATGTCTAGAACATTATAAAAATTATATATTAAATATCTTATAAGTTTATACATCTATAGTTACGATTTGTAGCTATTTCTTCTAATATATTCAATGTTTAATAATTTTATAACTAAATATATCACTTGAAAGCCCCCGGCATAATGCCGTGGGCTTTGGAGTGTTTAATTTATTTTGCTTCATATTCTTTCGCTTGAAATTTTAAATCAATTTCAAAGCAAAATCTGTTTATTGTTTGATATACCCTTTCTTTAAATTTTTCTCTGAGGATACTGTTCAATTGTTTATTTGCTACTCTGCATTGAGGATACTTTATAATAATCTCAGCATTATTTTCATCTTCTAACTCTATAATGCCCATAATATTACTATTTTCATCCTCAATGATAAAATAATAATTTTCTGAGTTTTTCTTTCTTAACTCTTCTTCAATAATTGCCTTCTTTTTTCTGTCTAAATTAAGTGCTTTAGCAATTTTTGCCGAATCCTCTTCAAATGCTGACCTTAGTATGGTGTTAAATTGCTTATCTCTCATATACGTGAAATATTCATCAGTATTGATATTAAACATACACACATCACTGTAAATCCGCACATCTGCTACATTGGGTTTTTTCATTTGTATATACCTCCATCTGAAATTTTTTCACATATTATTATATCACTATTTACATAATTTTGCAATTCTTTGCATTTTCTACTAATTTTACAAATAGTGGTGCTGGTGAATCTGGTCTTGATTTTAGTTCTGGGTGGAATTGTCCTGCTATAAAATATGGGTGAACTTTTGTGTCTAATTCTACCATTTCTACTAAATTACCATCTGGAGATGTTCCTGAACATATTAGACCTGCTTTTTCTAATTGTTCTTTATAATCATTGTTATATTCAAAACGATGTCTGTGTCTTTCGTTTATTTCTTTTTTTCCATATACTTCATATGCTAGTGTTCCTTCTTTTATTACACATGGATAGCTTCCTAATCTCATTGTTCCACCTTTTTTGTATATCTTTTTTTGGTCTTCCATTATATGGATAACTGGGTTTTTTGCATCTTCTTCAAATTCTGCTGATGTTGCATCTTGTAATCCTAATACATTTCTTGCATATTCTACTACTGACATTTGCATTCCTAGACAAATTCCTAAGAAAGGTATTTTGTTTTCTCTTACATAGTGGATTGTTTCTATCATTCCTTCTATTCCTCTGTTTCCAAATCCTCCTGGAACTATTACTCCTTGTAATCCTGAAAGCATTTGTTTTACTGTTTCTTTTGTTATTTTTTCTGAATCTATAAATTTTATATCAACATTTACTTTGTTTACAAATCCTGCATGATGTAAGCTTTCTACTACTGATAGATATGCATCTTCTAGTTTTATGTATTTTCCTACTATTCCTATTGTTACTTTATCATCTTTATTTATTGCTCTTATATCTTCTATCATTTTTTCCCATTCTGAATTGTCTGGTATATAATTATCTAATTTTAGATGATTACATACTTCTCTAGCTAGTCCTTCTTTTTCTAACATTAGTGGTACAGCATATAGGCAATCTGCTGTTAGGTTTTGTATTACACTTGTTTTTCTTACATTACAAAATAGTGATAATTTTTCTCTTATATTTTCTGGGATTTCTTGTTCTGTTCTGCATACTAATATATTTGGTTTTATTCCTAGACTTTGTAATTCTTTTACTGAATGTTGTGTTGGTTTTGATTTTATTTCATTTGAACCAAATATGTAAGGTAATAGTGTAACATGTATGTATAATACATCTTCTGGATTTTTTTCTAGTCCTACTTGTCTTATTGCTTCTATTATTGATAATCCTTCTATATCTCCTACTGTTCCTCCTATTTCTGTTATAACTATGTCTGTGTCTGTATTTTCAAATCCATATATTCTTTCTTTTATTTCATTTGTTATATGTGGTATTACTTGAACTGTTTTTCCTAAGTAGTCTCCTCTTCTTTCTTTTTCTAATACACTTAAATATACTTTTCCCATTGTTACACTAGAATTCTGTGTTAAATTTTCATTTATGAATCTTTCATAATGTCCTAAATCTAAATCTGTTTCTGCTCCATCATCTGTTACAAAAACCTCTCCATGTTCATATGGGTTCATTGTTCCTGGGTCTACATTTATATATGGGTCAAATTTTTGGATTGTTACTTTATATCCTCTATTTTTTAATAATCTTCCTAGTGATGCTGCTGTTATTCCTTTTCCTAGTCCTGATACTACTCCTCCTGTTACAAATATATATTTTGTGTTCATTTTTTTCTCCTTTTCTTTTTTATATTTTTAATTTCTATTGTGCATATGATCCCATATATTGTTGATAGAACCAGCTTTGATAATCAAATGGTGTTAATGTTTCTGGTAAGCCATAATCTACTCCATTTGTTTCTACACTTATTGATGTGATTTTTATTGGTGTTACTGGTACACTTTGTTCTGTGTTTCCTGTTGTTTCTGAGCCGTCTGCTACTTTTGTTTCTACATTTTCTATATTGTGTACTATATCCATTCCTTCTATAACTCTACCAAATGCTGTATAGTTTCCATCTAAAGAATTATTTGCTTGTGTCATTATAAAAAATTGTGCATTTCCAGAATTATATGATTCTTCTGCAAGTGATGAGTCATATTGACTATAATCAGATCTTGCTACTCCTAATGTTCCTTCTGTAAATCTTACTGTGTTGTTTACTCCATTTGAAATAAATTCTCCTTTTATAGTGTAATCTTTATCTTCTCCACCGTCTTTTAAATCACTTAATTTTGCTCCTGTTGTTCCATCTCCGTTTTTTGTTCCTCCTTGTATCATAAAGTCTTTTACAACTCTATGGAAAGATGATCCATTGTAATATCCTCTATTTGCTAATGCTATAAAGTTTGCTACTGTTTCTGGCGCTTGTTCTGGATATAGTTCCATTTTTATTGTTCCATATCCTTCTACTTCCATAGTTGCTATTGGTCTATTATCTTGCATTGTTAATTTTTGATAATATCCATATCCTACTACTCCAATTAAAATAATTACTACTACTAATGCAATAATCCATAATATTTTTTTCCATAATTCCATAATATTTTACCTCACTTAAAAATTATTTAGATTTTTTTAGGTAATCTATAAACCTTTCTTACAATAATACATTGTCAAAGACAAATTGTTCTTGCATTCTTTTTAATGATTGTTTTATTGTTCTTGCTCTTACTTCCCCTATCCCATCAACTTCATCTAAGCTTTCTATGTCTGCTGCTAAGATATGTTGGAATGATTTAAATGATGAAATTAAGTTTTCTACTATATTTGATGGCATTCTTGGGATTTTGTTTAAGATTCTATATCCTCTTGTATATACTGCTACTTCATCATAATTATCAAAATTTTCAAACCCTAATAATTTTGCAATATTTGATTCTTTTGTTAAATCTTCATATTGTAATTCTGAGATTTCATCTAATACTGTTTCTGGTGTTCTTTTCTTTTTGGTTGGTACTAAATAATCTTTTACTATTAGCAATTCTTCCTTTTCTATTCCTGATATCATTTCTTCTAATTGCATTTTTACTAGTCTTCCATCACTGCCTAATTCATAGATTTGCCCTTGTATTTCTTCTGCAATTCTCATTACCATTTCTGCTCTTTGTATTGCTATTACTACATTTTCTAATGTTACTATATCATTAAATTCATATTCATTTAATGTGTTTAGTTTATTGTCAAAAACTTTTTTGTATCTTTCTAGTGTTTGTACTCCTTGATTTGCTTTGTTTAATACAACATCTGTGTCTTCTAGTATGTATCTATTATTTCCTTTAAATACTGTTATTATATTTCTTCTTTGTGATATACTTATTACTAGTTCTCCTGTTTGTTTTGCTGTTCTTTCTGCTGTTCTATGTCTTGTCCCTGTTTCTCTTGTTTCTATTTCTCTTGATGGAATAAGTTGTGCATTTGCAAATAATATTCTTTTTAAATCTCCACTTAAAACAATTGCTCCATCCATTTTTGCAAGTTCATATAGCCTTGATGATGTGTATTCTTCATTTATTGAAAAACCTCCATCTACAACTTGTTTTATTACATCACTGTCATCTGTGATTAGAAGTAATGCACCAGTTTTTGCTCTTAATATATTTTCTAATCCATCTCGAATTGGGGTTCCAGGTGCTATCATTCTTAAAATTTCTGTGATTTCATTTTCATTTTTCTTTCTCAATCTAGAAGCCTCCTATTTTTTAATGAATATTTATTTTATTTGTTTGTTCTTATTGTTTGTTATTGGATCTGTTTTTGCAATTATTATTTTAGTCCTATTTTTTTCATCGCTTCATTTACATCCTTGACCCCTATTATATCTAATTTGAAATTATCTTTCAATACTTTTTTGTTACTTTCTGGAATTATACATGTTTTAAATCCTAATTTTTCTGCTTCTTTGAGTCTTTTTTCTATTAAATTTATTCTTCTAACTTCTCCTGTTAATCCTACTTCTCCCATTATTACCATATTTTTTGGTATAGATATATTTTTAAAGCTTGAGGCTGTTACAACAATCATTCCTAAGTCAATTGATGGTTCGTTTATTCTTAATCCTCCTACTACATTTAAGTATACATCTTGTGAGCCAAGCATTAGCCCTGCTCTTTTTTCCATTACTGCAATTAAAAGTGATAAACGATTAAAATCTACACCATTTGCTGTTCTTTTTGGAAATCCAAATATACTTTGTGTTGTTAGTGCTTGTAATTCTACAAGTATTGGTCTTGTTCCTTCCATACATGATACTATACATGAACCTGGTGGGTTATCTTCTCTTTCTGATATTAACACATCTGATGGATTTAATATTTCTGTCATTCCTTCTTCTTTCATTTCAAACATTCCTATTTCATTTGTTGATCCAAACCTGTTTTTTACTCCTCTTAGAATTCTGTATGAAAAATATCTTTCTCCTTCCAGATATAAAACTGTGTCTACCATATGTTCTAGAACTCTTGGTCCTGCTATGTTTCCATCTTTTGTTACATGTCCTATTATTATTGTTGTAATATCTCTAGATTTGCATACTCTCATTATTTGTGATGTTATTTCTCTTACTTGGCTTACACTTCCTGCTGCTGATGTTATTTCTTCTGAATACATTGTTTGTATTGAGTCTATTATTACTAGCTTTGGATTTATTTCTATTATTGCTTGATTTACTATATCAATGTCTGTTTCTCCTAAAAATAATATGTCTTCGTTTTTTATTTTTAGTCTATCTGCACGTAGTTTTATTTGTTCTGCTGATTCTTCTCCAGATACATATAGTACTTTTCCTTCTCCTTTTACTTTATCACAAATTTGTAGAATTAGTGTTGATTTTCCTATTCCTGGTTCTCCTCCAAGTAATATTAGAGAGCCTTTTACAAGACCTCCTCCTAATACTCTATCTAGTTCTCCAAAACCTGTTGAAGTTCTAAATTCTTCTTTTGCTACATATGAATTTAATTTTTGTGGTGTATTTCTTTTTTTGTCTTCTGGTTTTAAAGAACTGTTTTTGCTTTCTACTATTTTTTGCTCAAAAAAACTATTCCAGCTATTGCAAGCTGGACATTTTCCTAACCATTTTCCAGATTCGTATCCACATTCATTGCATACAAAGACTGTTTTATTTTTTGCCATTTTTTACAATAATTCCTTTCTTGCCTTTGCTATTTCTACTAAAGGCATAAGTTTATATGAATAATTTTTTAATTTTTTTATTCGCTTTTTTATATTATTAACTTTGTCATAATTTGCAATCTATAGCATAGCTAATATTTCTTAAACAAAAAAGTATAGCATAATTTTTTGTTATTTGCTATACTTTTGTGATTTTTATTTTTTCTTTTTAAAGCTTACTTCTTGGAATAAGAAATCATGTACTTTTTCCCATGTTATTTCTTGATGTAAAAATTCGTTTATCTCATCTTCTATTTTTTGTTGATATGGTGTTAATTCTACTTTTATTTCTTTATTCCAATCTATTGGTTGTAACCAGAATGCTTTGAATTTTGTCCAAAATCCTTGTTTTACTGGTAAATCTTGATTTCTTATTGTTCCTGCATTTTGTATAAATCCGTTGTTTCCATTTTCTTGATTATTATTTCCATCAAATTGTACTCCACCAAATACCCCTGATACTTTGTTTTCTTCTCCTAAATCTGCCATGTTTCCTTCCTCCTTTGTAGTTTTATCATTCATTTTATTTATACTATATTTTTCCAAATTATTCAAGGTGTTTTTAGCATTTTTTTATTACATTTTAGTTACATTTATATTACATGTATGTTTCTTTATGTTGCATAAATATTTGATGAAAAAATATTTTTTTATTTTAATTTTATATTTCAGCTTCTATATGTTCTGTATATGCTTTTTTGCATGTAACTGTTTTTATTTGGTTTTCTAGTTTTTTTGTTGTTTTACATGTAATTAGTAAATAATTTTCTGTGTGTCCATAATATGTTCCTTCTTTTTCTTCCTCAAATAGAACTTCTACTTTTTTGTTGCAATATTTTTTGTTATATTCAAGTTGATTTTTGTCTGATAATTCTATTAGCTTTTTACTTCTTTCTTCTTTTATTTTTCCATCTACTTGATTTGGCATTATTGCTGCTTTTGTTCCTTTTCTTTGTGAATATTTAAAAATATGCATTTTATAAAATTTTATTTCTTCTAAGAATTTATATGTTTGATTGAATTCTTCTTCTGTTTCTTGTGGGAAACCAACTATAATATCTGTTGTTAACATTACATCTTTATAGTATTTTCTAAGTAATTCTGTAATTTCTTTAAATTGTAATGTATTATATCTTCTATTCATTCTTTTTAGTGTTTCGTCACATCCACTTTGTAGTGATAAATGAAAGTGATGACATATTTTGTCTAGTTTTACTAGTCTTTCCATAAATTCTTGAGTTATGAGTAGTGGTTCTAGTGAACCTAATCTAATTCTTTTTATTGCTTCTATTTTGTTTAATTCTTCTAATAAATCTATTAGAACATATCCATTTTTAAAATCTTTTCCATATGATGCTATATGAATTCCTGTGATTATAATTTCCTTGATTCCTTTTTGAGCAATTGCTTTTACCTCTGAAATTATATGTTCTGGTCTTCTGCTTCTAACTCTTCCTCTTGCATATGGTATTATGCAGTATGAACAAAATCTATCACATCCATCTTGTACTTTTATTACTGCTCTTGTTTTTTCTGTAAATGTTATATCTCCAAATTCTACAAAATCTGTTTTGTGTAATACATCATCTATTTCTGCTTTTTTTATATTGTCTTTTATATAGTTTTCTACATATGTAACTATATCTGCTTTTTCATTGTTTCCTAAAATTATATCTATTTCTGGTATTTGTTCTAATTCTTTTTTTGCTACTTGTACATAACATCCTACTGCTACTACTATAGCATTTGGATTTGTTTCTTTTACTCTTCTTAGCATTTGTCTTGATTTTCTGTCTGACATATTTGTAACTGTGCATGTATTTATTATATATATATCTGCCTTTTCTTTTTCTTCTACTACTGTATAGCCTTTTTCTATGAATTTTTGTGCCATTGCATTTGTTTCATATTGGTTTACTTTACATCCTAGTGTTATAAAGGCTACTTTTTTTATTTTTTCCATTTTTTATACAATTCCTTTCTTTAAGGCACAAATCTGAATGGGTAATTTCCATGTTTTTGATATCATTCAACATTTTCTCTATCTTTATTATCTTCTTGCTTTTCCATCTAATACATCTAGGTTTTCTAGTGCTTTTCCTGTTCCAATTGCTACACAAGATACTGTGTCTTGTGCTATCATAACATTTATTCCTGTTTTTTCTTGTAATAGTCTATCTAATCCATCTATTAAGCAACCTCCACCTGTCATGTATATTCCTTTGTCACTTATATCTGCTGCAAGTTCTGGTGGTGTTTTTTCTAATACTCCATGAACAGCATCCACTATCATCATAGCTGGCTCTATAAGTGCTTCTAACATTTCACTTGAGTGTATTGTTACTGTTTTTGGTAATCCTGTAATTAAATCTCTTCCTCTTATATCCATTTCTACATCTTGTATTTTTGGATATACACAACCAATATTTACTTTTAGGTCTTCTGCTGTTCTTTCTCCAATTGCTATATTGTGTTTTTTCTTAATATATTTTACAATTGCTTCGTCAAATTTGTCTCCTGCTACTTTTATTGATGAACTAACTACAGACCCTCCTAATGAAATTACTGCTATATCTGTTGTTCCTCCTCCTATATCTACTACCATATTTCCACATGGTTTGGCAATATCTATGCCTGCTCCTATTGCTGCTGCTATTGGTTCTTCTATTAAATATACTTTTCTTGCTCCAGCTTGGGTTGCTGCATCTATAACTGCTTTTTTTTCTACTTCTGTTACTTGAGAAGGAATACATATCATTATTCTTGGTGAAAATACAAATTTTCCACATACTTTGTTTATAAAATATTTTAACATTTTTTCTGTAACTGTATAATCAGATATTACACCATCACGTAATGGTCTTGTTGCTATAATATTTCCTGGTGTTCTTCCTAACATTCTTCTTGCTTCTCCTCCAACTGCTAGAACGTCTCCTGAATTATTATCAACTGCAACAACAGAAGGTTCTCTTAATACTATTCCCTTCCCTTTTACATATACAATAACAGTTGCTGTTCCTAAATCTATTCCTACATCTTGTCCAAAACCAAATTTAAACATTTTTACCTTCCCTTCATAATTTCATTTCAATTTGCTTATATTTTTGATTAGTTATGTTTTATAATTATTTATATTTCATTTTTATTACAAATTCATTTCAATTATATTACAGAACCCATAAATTATCAATATTTTTTCTGGATTTTTATAAAAAAATTTTAGCATAGTTATTTTTAAAAATCAAGCAAAACAAAAAAGACTTTGAAATATTTGGATTTATTTAAATTTCAAAGTCTTTTATTATTATTTATTATTTATTTTGACTGTTTTGCTTCTACTGGATAAACACTAACTTGTTTTTTGTCTTTACCTTTTCTTTCAAATTTAACATTTCCATCTATCAATGCATATAGTGTATCATCACTACCTTTTCCCACATTAACTCCTGGATGTACCTTTGTTCCTCTTTGTCTTACTAAGATATTTCCAGCTAAAACAAATTGTCCGTCTCCTCTTTTTACACCAAGACGTTTTGATTCACTCTCTCTACCGTTATGGCTACTACCTTGACCTTTTTTATGAGCCATGCTTTCTCACTCCCTTCGGTTTGATTTTTTATTTTCTTACCGTTATATTTTCTAAAATTAAGCTTCTACTTTTTCAGCAACTTTTTCAGCTTTTTTAGCTGCTGTTTTTATTCCTGTAATTTCTACTTTTGTATATGGTTGTCTATGTCCTTGTGTTCTTCTGTAGTTCTTTTTAGCTTTCATTTTGAACACAATTATTTTTTTACCTTTACCATGAGAAACTACTTTTCCTTCTACTTTTACACCTTTTACATAAGGAGTTCCTACTTGTACTTTTCCTTCATCAGAAACTAAAATAACTTTATCAAATGTTACTTTTTTTCCTTCTTCTGCATCTAGTTTTTCAAAAAATACTACATCTCCTTCTGCTACTTTGTATTGTTTTCCACAGCTTTCAATTATTGCGTACATCTAAAATGCACCTCCCTTATTTGTATACTCGCTA
>CAJFJM010000045.1 GCA_904384245.1 uncultured Clostridia bacterium | reverse complement strand
TACTCCCGTTATATAATTAAATTTCTGGGGGTAAGGGGGAACTATGCCCTTTTTCTATTATTTTGGTTTTATTTTTATAAATTTTTCTTTCAAACTATACATCCTTTCTGTAAAATTTATTGTCTATAATATCTAGCCTATAAAACATACTAAAAGTTCAACATATAATTTCTTCTATGTTTGAAATATCATTTTTTAGTTTTTTAGATAAAATATCATATATTTTATATATTTCATCTTCATTCATTTTTCTAGACATCATATTTAAAGTTATCACTTCAATTATTAGTTCTTTTTCAAAACTATATTTTGTATTAAATGCAAATTCTGTATCTATTAAATCTAGATTGGGAAATTCATTTATTGTTTTTATTATATCTTTTATTTCTTTTTTATTTACTAAAACATGTTTATCTATTCTATCTTTATATTTATCTGTTTCGTCAATATTTCCAGAAATATGCAAAATTTTAACTTTATCTTTTGAGGTTAAATTTTTTAAATATTCTTCATATGTAATATTTAAATCTTTAGAGCCTAGTTTTGCATGTGATATATCAAAAACACCAAAATCCATCATTTCCCATATTTTTGAAATTGTTTGAGGAGAAATTTCTTTTAAAGGTATATTATATCCACCTGATTGATTTTCTCCTCCAAAAGATATATTTATATCATATTTTTTATTAAATATTTCTTTTATTTTTTTATAATTTTCTATAAGTATATTTTCACTAGTCTCAATATCTTCTTCCATTTCAGCACCAATATGTGTACTTATTCTGTTTTTATATATAAATTGCATCATATCTAATGGTAACTCATCCCATTTTATATTATTTAACATTCTTTTACTATGTGTCCTAGGCTCCATACCAGGCAATCCATGTAAATCAATTTTTATATTCATTTTTTTTGCAAAATTTAATGCATATACAAGTTCTTGTTTATTACAAAACTTTCCAGGAAATTTTATAACTTGTATGTATCGATTTTTAGCTAAATATTCGTATGCTTTATCATAAGTATTTTGATTATTTTCATCTATAATATAATTACATCCAATATCAATCATGCTTTTTCTCCAAATTATCTAATAAATTTTCTATATTTTTTATTACATGATTTATATTAAATTCATTACTAATATTTTTTATGTTGTTCTCATATTTTCTTCTAAGTTCATTATCAGTAATCATTTTCTTTATTCCTAAATATAAATCATCTGTATTATTTGATACTATCATTGCATTATCATTGTCTTCACCTAATATATCTGTCATTCCTGAACACATTGTAGTTACAATTGGTTTTTCTAAAATGGTTGCTTCTATTACAACAGAACTTAAACCTTCAACTCTTGATGAACAGACAAATATATCTGCATTTTTAATATATTTATATGGATTTGAAGTATATCCAATTAGTTCTACTGTATCTTCTAAATTATTTCCACTTATATATTTCTCTAGATGTTTTCTTTCTACTCCCTCTCCTACTATCCAAATAGTATTTTTAATATTTTCTTTTAGGAGTTTTTTATGTATTTTTAATAATCTATCAAAACCTTTTTCATAAGCAAGTCTGCCAACAGCACATAAAACTAGTCCATCTCTTTTTAATTTTTTAGTAATCTTTTCTTTAGATTTTTCTATTATTTCCTCTGAATTTATAGGATTAGTCTGTATTATTATATTTTCAGTAATTCCTGTTTTATGTATAAAATGATCTTTTACATCACTTGATACACATACAATTTTGTCAAATTTATTATAACAATCAATTTCCTCTTGTAAAGATTTAAAAATATTCATCCTACAAATATTTTCGATATCAGTATGTATCCATGCAATTTTTTTAGAATTTGGATTAGGAGAATTTGCAATTATTTTTGCAACTTTGCCTTCAAGAAATGAAATTTCAATATCATATTTTTCTTTTATATTTTTCTTATATAAATATTTTGGGAAATGTTTTATCATAAATAAGTAATATTTCCATATAATGTTCATAATTTTACTTGTTATTCTATTATATGGTGAATTAGCATCTTCTCTGCTTTTCTTAAATAAAGAATTAAAAAAGTATTTATATTTTATATTGTCAATTTTTTTAACATCATCAATATAAATTCCATCATTTACTATTGATAATAATGTTACATCAAATTTTTCTTTGTTGATATTTTTCAATAAATTTATTACTATTTTTTCTACTCCACCCATTTGAAGAGTATGTATTGCAATCAAGACTTTTTTCATAAAATTCCATTCCTTTCTCAGTTTTTTTAAGTGCACTTAGAATAGATAAGAAAGCCTTTTCTTTCAAACTATCTACCTTTTTATTCAACCAAAAATTCTATTCAACTAAAATGCATGTTGGAGATGGTACATTATAGCTATTTATATAACTTAATTTACCTGTTTCTATATTTCTTTTAAATATAGCTATTTCATCAGAATTTTGGTTTGCTACAAATACATATTTTTGTGTTTTATCTATTTCTAAATCTCTAGGAATTTGCCCATATGAAGAAATATTTTGTATAAATTTTATATTTTCATCTTCATATTTAAAAACTGAAATACTATTATGTCCGCGAATAGTTGAATAAATATATTTTCCATCTTTTGAAATTTTTATAGCTGCTCCTGTATCACTATCTTTTTTTATATAATCAGGAGGTAGTATCGATATTTTTCTTAATATTTGCAATTGATTGTTCTTTAATTCTAAAACATATAACTCACAACTCTTTTCTGTAATTAAAAAAATAATATTATTATATACTGAGATATGTCTTGGTTCTGTATTTTCTAGTAATTGTAATTGAGTTGTTTTTTTGACTGTATTTGAATATATAGAATATACTGCTACAATATTTGTGCCTAAATCTATTGTTATTAGATTTTTTTCGTCATTAAATAGTTTACAACAATGCATATGTGACTTATTTTTGTCTATAACTTCATTTAGCAATTTATTACCAAAAGTCCCATTTTTCTCTATTTTATATGCTGTAAAATACCCATCCATATAGTTAGATATAAATATTATCCCATTTTTATTACTTAATTCTATATGGCATGGGTAACTACCTAATGATTCTATTTTGCCAATGAAATTCAAATTATTTAAATTCTTTTTATAGAAAATAATATATCCAGAATTTTTATTATTTAAATCACAAATTTCTTGTGTTGTATAAATATACTCACTAGTTTGTGCTAGATAAGTACATCTTGAAAAATCATTAGTTGAAAACATATATTCTAATTTGTTATCGTCAAACTTATACTTTATAATACCTTTTTCTGAACAATTGCCAATGTATAAATATTGTTTTTTCATATCTTAATCCTTATAATAGTATTTTCGAAAACTTCAACTAATTATAACATATTTTTTTGTATTATACAAGTAATTTAGATGTATATATCAAGCACTAAAACTAGATTTTGCAAATGGATTTTACGCTTTTAAACAGATGTCACTTTTTTTAATTGATTACACTAGAACTAGAATTAGTACTATCATTCACATTTGTACTACTATTTGTATTTGTTGTGGTATTTTGTATATTTGTTCCACCATCATTACTTGTATTAGTATTTGCATTACTATTTGAATTAGTATTACTTACACTATTAGTTGTATTTATATTTGAATTATTATTTACATTAGTATTAGTATTCGTATTTGTATTCAAATTAGTATTAGTATTACTACTTATATTAGTATTGGCACTAGTATTTACATTCATATTATTTAAATTTTCATTGTTTGTATTTTGATTTACATTATCATTTGGCGCATTATTAGAATTAGATGAATTATTATTTGATTTCTCTGTATAACTATCTGAATTAGTTGCTTTATTATTATTTGTTATTTTTTGACCTTCATGTATATCACATGTTCCTGGGACTGTTCCCCATACAAAATATTCTGTATATGTATTAGGACATCCTGTATTTGCAAGCTTTCCTGTTTTAGCACAAATTGTTGCTTCTGTGACTCCACTTGGCTTTTCAAACCTCTTTCCTTCTAAATTTGAGTGTATAGACTTCATTACATTTGCCCAAATTAAACCAGCTGGATTTTGATTATTATAATAAACTGTTTCATTTTGATCATAACCAAACCATGTAACAGCAGTATAATATGGTGTAAAACCACAAAGCCATCTATCATAGTTTTCATCAGTAGTACCTGTTTTTGCTGCTACATCCATGCCAGATATTGAACAATATGTTGCTGTTCCATTTGCACCTTGAACTGGTTGAGTTAATAATTCTGATAAAACATATGCTACATTTTGTGAAATTACCCTTTTTTCTTTTGGGTTTGATTCTAATACCGTTTTTCCAAGTCTATTTACAATTGTAGTATAAAAAGTTGGTTCTATATATGTCCCTCCATTTGCAATAGTAGCATATGCAGATGCCATTTCTAATGGGCTTATTCCTTTTTCTAATCCTCCTAAAGCTAGTGACAAATTATTATCTTTATCTGTTAATGTTGATATTCCCATTTTTTCTAAATATTTAATAGAATTTTTAGGTTTTAATTCTTCCATAATTTCTACAAAAGGAATATTCTGAGAAGATTCTAATGCCCTTCTTACAGTTACTTCTCCTAAATATCCATCATAATTTTCAGGTGAATAATTATCTTCAAATACTTTTTGTGTATCATCATAAATTGAAGCCGGAGTAATTATTTTTTTATCTAATGCAGGAGCTAAAACAGCAAGTGGTTTTATAGCTGAACCTGTTTGTCTTACACTTTGTGTTGCTCTGTTTAATCCTCTTGCAGTATCTTTTTCCCCTAAACCTCCAACGCAACTTATAACCTGACCATTACTTTGATCAATTATTACCATTGCAGATTGTGATGTATCTGTTCCATTTTCTGACATTACCTGATATGTTTTCTTTTGAAACTCTTTTTCTGTTACATTTTGTATATTACCATTTTGAGTACTGTTTATTGTTAGTCCTGAAAGATATATGTAATTTGTTGCAAAATCAGTTGTTATATTTTTTTCTTCTGAAATGTCTGAAATTATTTCATTTATTAAAGCATCTGTATGATATGAATATATACCATCTTCTGACTCAATACTTCCTTCTTTAAAATTTAATCCATTTTCA
The DNA here is from genome assembly GCA_904384245.1 of uncultured Clostridia bacterium. Taxonomy (GTDB): domain Bacteria; phylum Bacillota; class Clostridia; order TANB77; family CAG-508; genus CAG-269. The sequence goes on along the minus strand of CAJFJM010000045.1, from coordinate 7,123 downwards.
ACTTCTTCTACTGCACTAGAATATTCTTCTTGATTTATATATTCCAATTCTAACATTTTACTTAATACTGTTTTTGTTCTATTTTCTATTTTTTCACTATTATCTGCATCTCCAAAAGGGTTATATGAATTAGGGGCATTATTTATCCCTGCTAAAAAGACACATTCCGCTAAACTTAAATCTGTAGCATCTTTGCTAAAATAATATTTTGCTCCTGTTTGAACACCATAAATATTTGGCCCTACATATATAACATTTAAATATAATTCTAATATTTCATCCTTAGAAAAATACCATTCTAATTCATATGCTTTTCCCCATTCCTTTACTTTTCTAATTACAGAATCTGTATTATCACCAGTTAAGTTTTTTACCAATTGTTGAGTTATAGTACTTCCTCCAAAAGAGGATGAACCAAAATTAAAAATATATGATAATATTGCAGACCCAGTCCTTTTTATATCAACACCATGATGAGAATAAAATCTCTCATCCTCAATTGCTACATAAGCATTTTTTAAGTTATCTGGCATTTCTGAAAAAGATATTTTCTCTTTTTTTCTCTCAGAACCTAATGTAGCAATAATATTACCGTCTGTATCTTTCACAACAGAATTTTCATTAACAAACATATCTGTAACAAGATTTTTCCACTTATATGATGAAACTCCAAACCATATTCCAAACCCTAAAATTATAATAGCTATTATAGATATTATAACTCTTTTTATTATTACTTTTTTTCTAGTTTTTATCTTACTTGCATTATTTTGACTATATTTACCATTATTTGAATTCTTTAATTTATGTACTTTATTATTATGATTATCTTCAACATTATTATTTTTTGTTTTATTTATATTTTTAGTTTTTAAATTATTTTTATTATTCATCCTATTATTTACAGAATTAGAAATATTTTTATTTTCTATCTTTATACTTTCTTCTTTCATTTTTTTTAAAGCTTTTGGTATTTCATCTTCTTTTGATTTAGAAAACAATATATATCACTTCCTTTGCAATATAGTATATCATATTTTCTAATTTAAGTGAATAGTAGCCATTCTTATTTTTGTAGATAATGCTCGAATAAAAATTATATATATTTAAAAAATATAACTCCTCTATTTAAGCAAGTATGATTTAGACTTAATTTGTAACAGAACATTCCTTGAGATAGAATAAATGAAGAATATCTATTTATTTTTTTATATTTTTGATATATAATATAAAAAGCAAAAAGGAGTGAAACATATGATAAACAGAGAAGAAAACCCAGATTACATAAATTCTTTTTTAGATTATAGTGCAACAATTTTAAATAAATCCCCTAACTCTATAAAAGAATATAATTATGATTTACAAATGTTTTTAAGATTTATAAAAATTCGTTTTAACTTAACATCTGAAACAGATTACGCTAAGATCACAACAAAAGATATCTCACTAGAAACTATTGAAAAAATTAAATTAGATGATATTCATGCTTTTTTAAGCTATATGGCAATTGATTTAAGAAGTAAATCTGCAACTCGTGCTAGAAAAGCTTCAAGTATAAGAATATTTTTTAATTACCTATCACAAAAAGCCAAACTAATACAAATAAATCCTGCACAAAATTTAGAAACCCCTAAATTAGATAGACGTTTGCCTAAATACTTAAATCTAGAAGAAAGCAAAAAGCTACTAAATGTCACAGCAAATAAAGATAATAGAAATAGTGAAAGAGATTATGCAATTATCACTTTATTTTTAAATTGTGGTATGCGTCTTTCTGAACTAGTAGGAATAAATATACAAGATATTGATTTTAGTGAATCAAAAATGAATGTTATAGGTAAAGGAAATAAAGAAAGAACAATATATTTAAATAAAGCTTGTATAAAAGCCCTAAAAGATTATTTAGATGTTAGACCTAAAGAAGGTGTAAAAGTTGATAAACTTAACTCACATAAAGCTTTATTTTTAAGCGAGAGAAAAGAACGTATAAGTAAAAGAACAGTTCAATATATAGTAGATAAAGAACTAAAAGTCGCAGGTCTAGACACTTCCAAATATTCAACACATAAATTAAGACATACTGCAGCAACACTTATGTATCAATATGGTAATGTTGATATAAGAGCATTACAAGAATTACTAGGTCACCAAAGTATATCAACAACTGAAATTTATACACATGTTAATAATGAACAAGTTAGAGATGCCATTGAGAAAAACCCATTAGCAGATTTATAAATAACTATAAATAGATATAAATAACTGTTTTTAAAAAAGTTATTATAGAATTTTCAAATTAGCCATTCTAAAGACAAAATAAACCAAAATCACTTTTTGAACTTTTTATTTATTTATCTTTAGAATGGCTACAAACTTAGCTCTCGCCCTTTATTTCATTTTCTACCTCTTGATTATTTTTATTATGTTTATCATAAACTTTTAAATAATAAGGTTGAATATCTAAAAAACTATCCATATAAACTATATTACCATCTTTATCTTTTACTTTTAAATTAGGAAATGTTTTTATCATTTTTTTATCGCCCCAAAATTCATATATAAATTTTGACAATTTTTCATTTCCATATATTTTCTCATATTGTGCTTCTACTGCTTCTTTATTAGGTACATTTATATCATTATTTACAATCATCCTAACTAAGAAAAATTCTATTGCAAAACCTGTAGCTATACAATCTACTACTAATAATATAACTGTAATAAGTATAAATGTTTTTAATGATTTATATGTCTTAAATTTTCCTTTTACCCAGTCTATTATTCTATCTACTTTATGGTTTAAAGATGCAATTAAATACATTCCTAAAAATCCCCAGAACAATGAGAAATATACACATATTCTTCCATTTATATTTAATGGCATACCTGAATAATCCCACCATTTAACACCTAATATCATTTCTCCAAATAAACTTACTAAATATTCTGTAATAGAACCTACAATAAATCCACCAATAAATAAAGCATTATATTTTGTTTTATATTTATGCAGAAAAATAATCATTATTACTGCACCTAAACCATAAATCCCACAAAAAGGTCCATATAAGAAACTTTGTCTACTCTCCCATACTCCCTTTGTAATTATTCCATAAATTGTCTCAACAATATATCCAACTACACTATATATTATAAAATATGCCAATAGCCTCCATATACTTATTCCCATAATTGTAAATGCTTTTTTAGGCTTTTTAAATTTATTTTTATCTAGCGTCTTTTCTTGTTCCTTTTGCTCTTCTTTTTCTTCATTATCTTCTTTATTATTTTCTTTATTTTCATTATTTTTTAAATTTTCGTTTAATTCATTTTTTTCTTTTTCTTGATTAACTTGATTAACTCTTTCATGGCTTATCTCTTTATTTATTTCGTTATTTGCCTCATTATCTACTTCATTACTTACTACTTTTTTTAATTTTTTATTATTCATAAATTAACTCCTCAATTTTTTGTAATTATTTAATTAGTTTCTTTAAATCTTCTATTTTTTCTTTATAAAACTCTGCAGTTTTTGTATATGTTTCTGGATTTTCTAAATCCACATCTACCATTTTTAATAAATCTACAGATTTTTTCATTTTTCCTTGTCTAAGCATATTGATATATTTATCTACAAAGCCTTCTTCTTTCTTTATTATTTTACTTGCAATACAGATTGCTGCTGAAATACCTGTTGCATATTTATACACATAAAAATCTGTATAAAAATGAGGAATCCTTGCCCACTCATATTGTATTTCTTTATCTATTATAATTTTATCTCCAAAATATTTTTCATTTAAACTATAATAAATATTATTTAAATCTTCTGAAGCTAATATTTCAGAATTTTCTATTTTTTCATGTACAATTTTTTCAAATTCTGCAAACATAGATTGTCTATAAAATGTTGCTCTAATCATTTCTAATAATTCATATATTATCTCTGCCTTTTTCTTTGGATTTTCTTCTTTAGCCATTTGGTATTCACTTAATAATATTTCATTTACTGTAGAAGCAACTTCTGCAACCATTATAGTATAATTTGCATCTATAATATTTTGTGCTTCATTTGAATAATATGAATGCATACTATGACCTAATTCATGTGCAATTGTTGAAACATCTCTTTTACTATTAGTAAAACTCATAAGTACAAATGGATGAACACCATATACACCAGAACTATATGCCCCTCCCCTTTTATTAGGTTTTTCGTAAACATCAATCCATCTTGAATCAAAAGCTTCTCTTAAGTTATCTGTATAATCTTTTCCCAAAATATTTAAAGCTTCCAAAACTTCTTGTTTTGCACTTTCAAAAGAAATCTCGTCCTTTTCTTCTTCAAATGGATTTACATATAAATCATACATATGAAAATCATTTTTATTTAATAATTTTTTCTTTAATTCTATAAAATCATGGTTTATATCTAAATTTTTATTTACTCCATCCATTAAAGCATTATATACTTTTATATTAGCATCATCATATTCTGTTTCCATTTCCAATGATGAAGTATATTTTCTTAATTTTGCTGTAATTGATGTTTCTTTTACATTTGCCAAATATATTTCAGAAATAGTATTTATATATTCTTTATATTTTTCATACATTAGTGAAAATGCTTGTTTTCTAACATTTTCATTTTGACTTTTTAAATATATTGTATAAGTTGCATCTGTTAATTGAACTTTATTTCCATTTTCATCAATTAAATCTCCAAATTTAAACTCTGCATTTGTTAATATGTCGAATATATTTTCTGGAGCTGAGAACACTTCTGAATAATTAGAAAGTAATTCTTCTTCTTGTTTAGATAATATATGTTTTTTCTTTTCTAATATTTCTTTAATATCTCTTTCATATCTTTTAAGCTCTGCTTTTTCCTGAAAAAATCCAAGAATTTTATCTTCTTCTGCATAAGTTATTTCTGGTGTAATAAAAGATATAGCTGTCTCAAATTTAGCTGATAAATTTTCAACTTCTTTAAATTTTTTAATTCCTTCTTGATCTGCCATATTTAAATGATATTTAAACATTCCATATGAATATACTTTTTCAAATATTTTTAAAGTTTCTTCATATAATGAATAACAAGAATATAAAGTATCAGCATTATCACATAAAATACCTTTATACCTTTCAAAATCTTCTAAGTTTTTTTCTATTGATTGTTTAGCTAATTGAAAATCATTTTCTGTTTTAAAAATATCTTCTAAATTCCAATTATATTTTTCTTCTATATTTTCTTTCATTTTAAATTACATTCCTTTCTCACTTAGCTCGAAGGCATACATAGTTATAAAAATTGATTTCTTTCAAATAATTTTTCCTTCGCTATATAAAAATATTTTGATGTTATTTTAACATAAGAAAATTATATTCTCAAGCCCCAAAATTTAAATAAAATAATATTTACAATAATTTTATTATATCTTTTTTTACCCAAAATATTCGCACTGTACCAATTAGCTTTTTTCTTTTAACAATACAATTACTTTTTCCCTTTATTGTATAAACTAAAAAAATTCGTATTGTTTCCTATTTAATAAAATATTATCCTTTAATAAATTGGTATTTTTAATTCAATACCTTCTTTTAGTTCATTTCCTTCTAAATTATTTATTTTTTTAATTTCATATATAACTTTTCGAACATCTTGATTTTTATAATAATCATTATTTTTTATTTCATATTCAGCAATTGACCATAAAGTATCCCCTCTAGTTATACATTCCAATTTATATTTTAGATTCGTTTTTGAATAAGATTGAGTCAATCCTATAAATAAAATAATAACTAGACCTGTAATTATAAAAAGATTTGCTCTTATAAATTTGTTTTTGTTTACTATTTTTAATTTTTTCATTTTCTATGCCCCCTTTTAGAACTTGTCTTTTAATGTTTATTTTTTATATATGATATTATAACCGAACATTTATTCTTTTGTCAATACTTTTCGAACAAAAGTTTTATATTTTTTAAAAGTATGTATTAAGCCAAAAAAAATTTAAAATTATATTATACTTCTATTTGAGGCAGTTTACTATAACCGTAAATTGTAACATATGACGAATTTCGACATTTTTTCATATAATATATAAATACTATAAAAGGAGGACATATATGAGTTTTGAAGGAGCAAAAATTGGGTTTGTACTTACAGGTTCTTTTTGTACTTTTAAAAAAGTCATACCCAAAATAAAAGAGTTAAAAGAAAAAAAAGCTAGCATTATACCAATAATGTCATATAATGCATATAATTTAGATACTAAATTTGGAAAAGCTGAAGATTTTATTATTGAAATTGAAAATATTTGTGAAAATAAAATTATCCATACAATTCAAGATGCAGAACCAATTGGTCCTAAAGGATTAACAGATATAATGATAATAGCACCATGTTCTGGAAACACGATGGCAAAGCTCGCATGTGATATAATTGACACACCTGCAACTATGGCGGCTAAATCACATTTAAGAAATAATAGACCACTAGTCATTGCACCATCTACAAACAATGGATTAAGTGGAAATGCAGAAAATATTGGAAAATTACTTAATAGAAAAAATTATTTTTTTGTACCTTTTAAGCAAGACAATCCAATAACTAAACCAAGATCAATTGTATTTGATTCTGACTATATAATCAAAACTTTAGAATTTGCAATAAAAGGTGAGCAAATAAGCCCTATTTTATTATAAAATCTATTATAAAACTTTTTAGTAAAACTTCTGGGGCATTCTTTAAAGTTCAAAAAGAGTAACTGGGTCAGCACGAAGGGATATAATTATATCCCTGGGAGCGGGCAACACACTCAACTTTATTTTTGAACTTTAAAGAGTGCCCCAGAAGTTTCACTCTCACTTTATCTTAAATATTTAATAGTAGAAAATACCGTATCTACAATTATTGTAACAATAAAAATAGCTACTAAAAAACCTTGAGCATTTTTAGAAATTTTTACATTCATTTTTTGAATTAAATCTTCTACAAAAGGGTGTAATTTTTCCAATAAAAACAACCCTATAAGTCCCCAAAAAATTGAATATAACAAACTTACTCTTCCCTGTATATTTAAAAAATCATTAGTATAATCCCACCATCTAAGTCCAAATA
>CAJFJM010000044.1 GCA_904384245.1 uncultured Clostridia bacterium | reverse complement strand
GAAAATGCTTATTTTTAGCACTTTTGTTGGGAGAAAAATATTTTTTATGCTTTTTATATTTATTTATTTTCTAGAACTTTAAAATTTCGCAATTTATTTATATTTTTAATTTTTAATTTTTTTCATTTGTATTTTTTATTTAAATTTTTTATTTAAACTTATTATTTGAACTTCTTTATCTTTTTAATTTATTACAATTCAAGTTCTTATTTTTATAGATTCTTTGAAGTGGTCACCCCATGCCATGCATATAACTATATAACTATTAAAATCATACAAAAAAACATAATTATAACTTACTTTTCAAGTAAATAATTATGTTCTACAATCTATTTTTCTAAATTATTCTTTAAAATTAAACACTAATTAAAAACATCATCAAACAATACTTAATTATTAACTAAACTTACCACTTTAAATAAATATACCAACATTTCCATCTTATCTTAAAATTCATTTACATCTTATAATTAACTACTCCTTTTTTAATAGTTTCTAAAATTTTAATATCTTTTATTTCATCTATTTTTACCCTCAAAGGATTTTTATCCACTATTATCAAATCCGCAAACTTTCCTTCTTTTATACTTCCTTTTGTATTTTCTTCAAAATATTGATATGCTGCATTTATTGTTACTGCCTTTATTGCTTCTAATACTGATATTCGTTCATCTTTTCCAAGTAATATTCCTTTTTTTGTTTTCCTTTTCACTGCACACCATATAGTTTCAAACATATTAGGTTCTATAACTGGTGAATCTTGATGAAATGTAAACAATATATTATTTTTTAGAGTACTTTTTGCTGGGCTTATTTTAGATGCTCTATCTAGCCCAAAGTTTTTTATATGTGTATCTCCCCAATAATATGTGTGTGCTACAAAAAATGATGGTATAATACCGTATTGTTTTACTTCTTTAAGATCTTCTATTCCTAGTAATTGTGCATGTATCATAACTGGCCTTATTTTTGATACATTTTTTTGCTTTTTTATAACATCTATAAATTGTCTTGCTGCCATATCTCCATTACAATGTGCTAGTATTTGCATATTTTCATCTACAGCTAATTTAACTGCTTTTTCTACTTCTTCATCTTTCATTGTACTAATTCCAAAGTTTTTGTTATCGTTGTTTTTATTATTTATATTATCTGTTTTATATGGTGTTTTCATCCATGCAGTTCTTAATTGAGGGGAACCATCTAAAAATATTTTATATCCTTGTATCTTCATATTATTATAATATTTTTTTATATTATCAGGAAATTCTTTTTCTATTTTTTCTTTAGATTTTATGTCCATATATGTTACCACATCTATTTTTAAAATCTCTTCTTTTATCATTTCTTTATATATTGGTATCAATTCCTCTGAAAACATCCCTTCCTGCACAGTTGTTATCCCATATTTAAAATATTCATCTTGCGCTTTTTTACATGCTTCTAGCAATTCTTTTATATCTGGCATTGGTACTTTTTTTATATATTTTATATATGAATTTTCTTCTAATAATCCTGTTAGTGCATTATTTTTTATTTCTATATTTCCTCCGTGATATTAGAACTATATGTGATGTTATTCCCAGATTTTCTAATGCTTTTGTATTAAATACTCCTGCATGTCCAGATTTATGGCTAATTACTACTGGATTTGTTTCTATAACTTTATCTATTTCATCTTTTGTTATATGTCTTTTTTCTTCCAACATGTTTTGATCATAATTATTTGCAATAATCCATTTTTCTTTTGTTACATTATTTTTGACTATATATTCTCTTAATTTGCTCTGTATTTCATCAATATTTGTACAATTTTCTAATGATATTTGCAAAAAATTATTTGCTACTCCAAAAAAATGACTATGTGCATCTATAAAAGCTGGCATCATTGTTTTTCCTTTTAAATCAATAATCTCTGTGTTATCATCTGCATATTTTAGTATATCTTTTTTCATTCTAACTTTTGATATTATTTTATCTTCTATTAAAATTGCCTCACAAGTTTCATTTTCTAATGTTATAAATTCACCATTTATATATATTTTTTTCATTTTTCCTCCTGGCAGGGATTTAGGGACGGTCCTTGGAATCCCTTCTAGGAGGGATTTTGGGGACAGTCCTTGAAATTTTTTTATAAATTCTATAATTTTTTATTATTTTTACGAATTTCTTTTTTTGATTTTGTATTATATAACTATTATTACCAGTGTTATTTCTATTATACTTTTCGTTTTTCTTGTATTTCTATATATTTTTATTTTTTATGTATTCACATTTGAATTCTTCTGCAAGTATATCCATTTCCACTATATCATAGTGTTTTCCGTTTAAAAATACACATTTTCTTCTTCTTCCATATTCTTTAAACCCACATTTTTTATAACATGCTATTGCTCTTTCGTTAAATCCTAGTACATCTAGTTTTATATTATTTAAATTCAAATAATTAAATCCATAATCTAAAATTAAATTTATTGCTTCTGCACCATACCCTTTATTTCTTGATTCTTTATCACCTATAAATATACCTAGTGTTGCTCTTCGATTTACATGGCTTATATGTTCCAGATTTACTGTTCCTATAAGTTTATTTGTTTTTTCCTCTATTATAAAAAATGATGCCTCATCATTTAAATGCTTTTCTAAATATTCTTTTTCCGCTTCTTGAGTCATTATTTGACTACTTCTTCCAATATAATCTGATGTTTGAAAGTCATTTAACCATTCCGTGAATATTCCTGAATCTTCTACATTTTTTGGTGATAAATATACTTTTTCTCCTACTAATTTCTTAAAATATTTCATATTATTTTTCCTCCTTTTTACTTTTTTTGAGGTCCGTCCCCAAAATCCCTCCTAGGAGGGATTTTAAGGACCGTCCCTCAATCCCTATCCGTCATATATGTCTATATATGTAACTGTTGGTTCTGCGTCATTTATTGTACTTGAGTCTAATTTTATTGTTGTTATTTGATTTTTTGCATATTCTCCTTCTAAGTCTTTAGTGTGATTTATTCCATATGCATGAATTTCTGTGTTTCTTTTCACTTTAAATTTCATTTCTAGTAATTCTATTTCTCCATTTTCTGATAGGTAGTCACTTCCTCTTATGTTTACTTCATATGTTATTATTCCTTCTCCATTGTTTTGTATTTGTGCATCTATTATTGAACCATCTATTGTCTCTTGACTTAGTATTTCCTGTTTTAGTTCTTCTTTTGATAGATTTCTTATTACTGATATTTCTAATCCGTCTATTTCTGTGTCGTCTTTTACATTGCTTTGATTTACTATTATGTAGTCATTGTTTTTTATTTCATTTAGCTTCATTTCTTCTTCTGTTCTGTAGTTTGATATTTTTGTTTTTTCACTAATGTTAATCTTTAATGTTCCTCCTATTTCTCTGTTTATGTATATTTGATTATTTTCTATTTTTAGTACTTTTCCGTCTTTATCGCCATATATTCTCGTGTCTATATCTTTTTGTATGTATATACAGTTTTGGTTTACTGCTTTGTTTATTAGTAATATATTTGCTTTGTATTTTCCGTCTTGTATTTGATTTGAATATGTATAGTTTATATGCCCTATTTCATATGTCATATTTTTTTGTTCTGTTTTTGAAAGCATTACTATTATATTACAATTTTCGTATTTGTCGTCTGTTATTTCTTGTTCTAGTTCTAAATTCATGTCTTTTAACATTTTTTCTAAGTCTTTTTTGCTTGATACATATATTCTATATATATCATTTTCCTCATAATATCTTACTTTTTCATTATTTTCTTTATATTCTTCTGGAATTTCTTCTATTCCATTTTTTGTTTGATATTCATAATATTCGTTTAGATTATAGCTTGGCTTGTTCTTTTTTATTTCTTCTAAGTATTGTTTTAGTTCTTCTGATGAGCTTAATTTGTTCTCTATACTATAATTTGTATAATCATACATTTGTAACATTTGATATGTTTCATCATCTAGTAATAGCTCATAGTTTTTGCTTATGGTGTTATAGTCTAATACTATATATGAGTTTTCCTTTTCTTTTTCTTTTAGTTCTTCACTGTTTAGATCTGAGTCCATATTGCTTGGTCTTTTTTCTAGTGTTATTCTGTCTGAAATTTTTTGTACTAGTTCTTTATAGTCTTTATCTTGTTTTTCTATTACATACCATTTTTCTTCGTTTAATGGCTTATATATTATTCTGTCTGGATTTGGAAAACTGTCACTTATTTGTTCTTCGGTATTTGTGCTTTCGTTTGTTGTTTCATTTGTGCCTGTGCTTGCTCCGTTTAATTGGTTTGCTTCTTTTGGATTGCTTAAAAATATTACTATTATGATTATTGAAAGTATTGTCGCTAAGATTATTTTTATTATTTTGTGTGATTTTATTTTTTCTCCTCTTTTTATTATTTGTATTCTTCTTTTTAGGTTGTTTTTGTTGTCTGCCATACATAGTATTCTATCTTTTATTTTCATTTTTGAGTTTAGTTTTGCAACTTCAACCATTGCTGTCATATATTCTTCTTGTTCTTTTTCTGTTAGTATTTTTTCTAATTTTTCGTCTACTCCTATTTCTATGTCGTTTTTCATTGCTTTAAATATTGGCCATAATATTGGGTTAAACCAGTATATTATTTCTAACAATAGGATCATATTATTTTTTAGCATGTCTTTTCTTTTTTGATGCATTAGTTCATGTAATAAAATATATTCTATTGTTTTATCATCTAATTCTAATATTCCTTTATGTAACAATATTTTTGGTGTTATTATTCCAAATAATGCTGGTGTTTTTATTTCTTCTTGAACTATTATTTTTATTCTTTTGTTCTCTATTTTTAGTTTTTCTTTTGTCTTTTCTAAGATTTTGTTTATTCTTTCTTGATTTGTTATATTTTCTTTTTTCTTCAATTTAATTTTTAAGATTATACTATATAGTATGAAGAAAAATAGGCTTGCTATTATTCCTATTACCCATAGTATTGGTATTATTACATCTATTATTAGATGTTTTATATATCCTGTTTCTAAATTTTTTTCTCTTGTTTCTATTTCTTCTATTGAATATATTATGTCTGGTGCCCATCTGAAGTCTCCGTCTGGGTTTGCTTCTGCTTTTTCTGCCCATACTCTATCGAAAATTATAGTGTCTGCACCATTTTCGGTTCTTATGTTTTCATATTCTTCTCTGTAATTTGTTTCGTTTATTTCTGTTATTTCTTTCGTAGTTTTACTTATTCCAAATATTGAAAATGGTGTTTTTATTTGAATTGGTATTATTAGTGCTATTAGTACTACACTCCATAAGATTTTTCTTACTATATTTGGGATTTTCTTGTCTAGTATTTTTCTGATTATTATTACTATTATTCCAATGATACTTGCTAATATTGTCATTTTTAATATTTGATAAAATACTGGTTGTATATATTCTGATATTTCATAACAAATACTTATTATTTGTTTTAATAGTTCTCTCATATTCTTTTCTTCCTATCTTTTTTATTTTTAATATTCTCTTGCTCCTAGTATTTCTCCATCTTCTGGGTCTACATATACTTTTATTGGATTTAAATCTGACTCTATATCTACTATAAATGCATTTTGTTTGTAATATGCTTTTGCATCTGGTTCTCCTTCTATTTTTGTAAAGTAATTGTTTGGTACTATTTTTTCAAAATATACTTGTTTTACTTTTAAGTCTTTTCCATATCCATATTCTTCTAATATACTAATTGCTTTTTCTTCTGCTTCTGTTATTGATATTTTTCTTTCATTTATTTGTTTTTCTTTTTCTTCATATAGATATACTACTTGTGTGAAATCTTTTGTTTCTAAAGAAATACGTATTTCTATTTCTGGTAATATATGATTTTTATTGTCTGTTTTGCTGGTTTTGTATTTTGCTATTATATATTTTTCTGTTTCGTTTTCTTCTGATATTTGTTCTAGTTCATAATTGTTTAGGAATGTATGTTTTTTTACTATATTTTTTGCTATATTTTCTGCATTATCATCTATATTTTCATTTGCTGTTACGTTTTCATTTGTTGTTGCATTATCATTTGTTGCTACAGTTTCATTTGTTGTTACATTTTCATTAGTATTTTCTTTTGAAGCTTCATTGCTTGATTGGTTTCTTGGAGTTACTACTATATTTGCTATTTCTTCTTTGAAATCTACTTTATAATTTGTTGTATAAACTGTATAGTCAAATTCATTTTTTTCTGTTCCTGTTATAATATTTAGTTGTACATCTTCTATTTCTTCTGTCATTCCTAATTCATTTAATTTATTTTTGACTACTTGTCTTAATTGTGTTTGCATGTTTTGATATCCATATATCATTTCCTCTTTTTCTTCTTGCGATATTGATTCTTGACTGTTATTATTTTCTTCTTTTGCTATCTTTTCTTTCACTTCTTTTTCTTCTTCAATATTGTATTCTTTATATATTATTCCTCCTACTCCTAAAACTATTGCTGCTAATATTACTATTATTATAACAATTGTTTTGGTTTTCAATCTTTTCATCTCTTTTCTTTATTTTTATTTATTGTTTTTACTCTTGATATATCTCGGGTGTTTTTGTTGATAATTCTTGTTTTTCTGCACATAGTTCGATATTTTGTTGCAGTATTAAGTCTTTAATATATAAATCTCTTATTTTTAATAATTGATTGGTTGCATTTTTTACGTATGTTAAACTATTCTCCGTTATATTTGTTCCACTTTTTATTTGATTCATAGTGTTGTTATATATTTCTACTTTTTTTGTTAATTCTTCATCATTAGCAAGTTCTGGTCTTTCTAACATGAATTTATTTATTATTTGCATACCTTTTATTTGCAATTTCATATTAACAAATATATTTTCTAAATATGTTACAAAATCTTCTTCATTTAGCCAGATTTCGTTTTGTTTTATGCATATTGCATCTAATAGGTCTTTTCTATATTCTTCTAAATCTTTTCCTTCTTCTCCTTCATACCATGCTTTTCTTATTCTTTCACGTTCTTCTTCTATGTTCATGTTATAGTTAGATTCGTCTTTATATTCTTTTGCCATTTTTTCTTCTAATTTTGATACTAATAGCTCATAGAATGCATTTTTGTTTTTTAGTTCTTCGTTTCCATTTTCTACTGAATAATTTATTGATTTTCTTTTGTTTTCTAATTCATGGAATAAAATTTCTTCTCCGTTTATTTTTGCTATTATGGTATTTGGTAATATATTCATTTCTTCTACTTTATTTCCATATTCTTTTAGTTCTTCGATAGTTGATTTTTTTGTTCTTTTACTTTTTATGGCTATTGTTGTAATGATTATTGCTAGTATAATTAGCAATAAAATTACTATTATTGCTGTGATTTTTTTGCTATTTTTCATTTTTAATACCTTTCCTTTCTTTGATGTATATATTCAAATGAGTAATTTTTAACTTTTTAATATTTTTTAATATTTTAGTATTTTTAACTTTTATTTCTTACATAATTCCTTACAAAATGTAAATCATTTATTATACTAGTTTATCGTTTCTTTTAAATTACTTTTTTATCTCTTTCATCAATTCTTCTATGTCTTTTTCAGTCATTTCTTTTTCTTCTATAAAGCTTAATAATAGTTCTTTTACTGAACCATGATATATTTTTTGTAAAAAGTTTTTACTACTTCTTTTTTGATATTCCTTTTCTGTTATTTTTGGTATGTATACTACACTTTTTCCATCTATTTTTTTGGATTTTATACATTCTTTTTCTGATAGTCTGTATAATAATGTTTTTATTGTGTTTTTATTTTTATTTTCTTTTGATTTCTTGCTTAGGTTTTCTACTATTTGCTCTAGTGATAGTTCTTTGTTTTTCCATATTTCTTGCATTATTTCTAGTTCTGCATCTGTTATTTTGTATTTTTCTTTCAATTGAATTCCTCCTTAAAAATAGATTACATTTGTAATTTGTTTTAGTTTACATCTGTAATCTTGTTTTGTCAATACTTTCTATTAAATTCATAATATAAATTCTCTTACATTTGGAATTTAGTTTTTCTTTTGGAAGTTACTTTTGCAACTCGCCTAAAAATTCTCTTAATATCATGATGAATATTACTATTGCTTTATTATTAAAGCTTAAGGGTTGTGAGCTAGCCATTTTTAACTATGTTTTTCCATATCAAGTAACTACGTCTTTCCATATAAAAAAACCTACTAAAATCTTTACTTTTAGTAGGTTTTAAATTTTTTATTTTTTGATTTTTAGTCAAATAAGAATAATTTATAATTTTTTTTGGCTAATCTATTTTTTAATTTCTTATTTGTTTTTTATATTTTAGCAAATAGGAATTATTTACAATTTTTTGCTAATTTGTTTTAAATTTTTTTATTTTTTTGAGGTCCGTCCCCAAAATCCCTCCTAGCAGGGATTTCAAGGACCGTCCCTCAATCCCTGTTAGGCTGTTTCTTTTTGATGTGGCATTTCTCTTTTTTTCTTTTCTCTTAAAACAGGTTTTTCTTCTTTATTTTCGTTTATAATAAGTTCTGGTCCTGCATTATTTAGTACTGTGTCTTTTGTTATTGTACATTTTTCTATTTTAGGATTTGATGGAATGTCAAACATTATATCTCTCATTATTTCTTCTATTATTGAACGTAGTCCTCTTGCTCCTGTTTTTCTTTCTATTGCTTTGTCTACAATTGCTTCTAGTGCCTCTTGTGTGAATTCTAGTTCTACTCCATCTAATTCTAATAGTTTTTGATATTGTTTTACTAGCGAATTTTTTGGTTCTGTTGCTATTTTTATAAGTGCTTCTTTGTCTAAACCTTTTATTGTTGCTATTATTGGAAGTCTTCCTATAAATTCTGGAATTAAACCAAATTTTAATAAATCTTGTGGTAATAGTTCTTTGAATATTTCATATTTGTCTATTTCTTTTTCACTTTGGATTTCACTTCCAAATCCTATTCCTTTTTTTCCTGTTCTTTCTTTTATGATGTTTTCAAGACCTTCAAATGCTCCACCACATATGAATAATATATTTTCTGTGTTTATTTGTATTAGTTCTTGATTTGGATGTTTTCTTCCTCCTTGTGGTGGTACTGATGCTATTGTTCCTTCTACTATTTTTAGTAGTGCTTGTTGCACTCCTTCTCCACTTACATCTCTTGTTATTGAAGGATTCTCTGATTTTCTTGTTATTTTATCTATTTCGTCTATATATATTATTCCTTTTTCAGCTCTTTCTATATCTCCATCTGCTGCTTGGATTAGTTTTAATAAAATGTTTTCAACATCTTCTCCAACATATCCTGCTTCTGTTAGTGTTGTTGCATCTGCTATTGCAAATGGTACATTTAGAATTTTTGCAAGTGTTCTTGCAAGTAATGTTTTCCCACATCCTGTAGGTCCTAATAACAAAATATTACTTTTTTGAATTTCTACATCATCATCTTTTTTGTCTTCTTCATGTGTTATTCTTTTATAATGATTATATACTGCAACAGATAATGTTTTTTTAGCCTCTTCTTGACCTATTACATATTCATCTAAAACTTTTTTGATTTCATGAGGACTTGGTATATTTTCTGTTAATGTATATCCTACTTCTTCATCTTCATACATTTCTGCTTCTATTATACTTGAACATAGGTCTACACATTCATCACAGATATATACTCCAGGTCCAGCGACTATTTTTTTTACGTTTTCTTGTGATTTACCACAAAAAGAACATCTCACACTTTTTGGTACATCTTTTTTTGGCATTACTCTATTTCTCCTTTTTATTTATGCTTCTTTTTATTTAGTATTTTTTATTTAAGCTTTTACCTTTTTATCTTTTTATCTTTGCTTTTGTTTTTTTATTTCATGTTCTGTTTTTTTATCTTTTATTTTTATATTGTATTTTTAGTCATGTTATTTTCCTATTTTCTATGTCGTATTTTAATTTATATTGTATATGCATTTAATTTATGTTGTTTCCCTCTCGCCTTATATATGCATTTTAATTTATGCTTTTTCACTTTCAGCTTTCTATATTCATTTCAGCTTATGTCATTTCTAA
Source organism: uncultured Clostridia bacterium (assembly GCA_904384245.1). Lineage (GTDB taxonomy): Bacteria > Bacillota > Clostridia > TANB77 > CAG-508 > CAG-269. The sequence goes on along the minus strand of CAJFJM010000044.1, from coordinate 2,584 downwards.
TTCTACTTAATATTTTAATATAAAGTTTTTACTTTTCTATTTTGGCTCTTTTTATGCTCTTTTATCCATAATTCCATCAATTAGTCCATATTCTAATGCTTCTTGTGCTGTCATATAATGGTCTCTTTCTGTATCTTGATTAATTCTTTCTATTGGTTGACCTGTTTTTTCACTTAATAATTTGTTTAATTTTTCTCTTGTTCTAATCATATGATCTGCATGGATTTTTATTTCTGTTGCTTGACCAGAAATTCCTCCACCACCAATTAGTGGTTGATGTATAAGTATTTCTGAGTTTGGTGTTGCAAATCTTTTTCCCTTTGTTCCATTTGCAAGTAATACAGCACCAAAACTTGCTGCTAATCCTACACATATTGTTGATATTGGACACTTAATATAATTCATTGTGTCTATTATTCCCATTCCATCTGTTATTGATCCTCCTGGTGAGTTGATATATAGTGATATTTCTTTATCTGGGTCTTCTGACTCTAAAAATAGTAATTGTGCAATTACTAAACTTGCTGATGTTGCATTTACATCTTCTCCTAAAAATATTATTCTATCTTTTAATAATCTTGAGAAAATATCATAAGATCTTTCTCCTTTACTTGTTTGTTCAATTACATATGGTACTAAACTATTTTTTTCAAACATTTTTCTTCCTCCTTTTATAAAACCATTAGGATATCTCCTCTTTGGTTCACTTTTTATTTAATATTATTTAATAATATGTTTATTCTATTATATTCTTATAATATAATTTTAAACTTTTATTTTAGGCTTTTATTTTTAACTTTTAATTTAAAACCAATCTTAAATTTGCTTTATTTTTCAACATTCTATTTTAAATACGCAATAATAAGCAATAATTTTACTTCTCCTTATGCATTATATACTATTAACATCTTTTTGTAAAGCATTCAAACAAAACCTCGCCCGGACAATAGGGACAGGCCATTTTGTCCGGATTTAAAAATAATAAATTTCAGCATGGTTTAATGGTTTATTTTAGTTAATTATTTTTGTTAATTATTTAAATTATATTAAAATTCTATCTAAATTCTATTTATAATAATTATTGCAAAAAAACTTTTTTGAACTAATTGTAAAAAGCTTTTCATTTAAATTTTATAACATCACTTATTCATATTTCCGGACAAAATGGAGTGTCCCTAATATCCGAAAAAGGGGCGAGTTTGAATATTATTTTTTCACCCTCTCCCCTTTTCTATTATAAATTATTTTTTGAATTTTGCGTTTTTAACTAAGAATTCTACTGCTTTTTCTGATTTGATTGCTTCTCTTAAATAATTTGCTACATTTTCATTTTTCATGAATTCTTCATCATTTTCTCTTCCATAATTTTTTGCCATTTCTTTCATTTTTGCTTCTACTTCATCATCTGTTGCTTCTATTTTTTCTGCTTTTATTACTGCTTCTAACATTAGTCTTGATTTAATAGATTCTATAGCTTGAGGCTCATATTCTTTTAACATATCTTCTCTTGTTTTTCCTAGCATTTGAAGATATTGATCTAATTTTAATCCTTGATATGATAATCTTGATTCAACATCTTTTAACATATTTTCTGTTTCTGTTTCAATCATTCCTGATGGAATGTCTACTTTTACATTTTCACATACTGCTTTTATAACAGCATCTTCTGTTTCATATTTTTCTTTTTGTTCATTGTCTTTTTCCATTTTGTCTTTGATGCTTTTCTTTAATTCTTCTAATGTATCAAATTCGCTTACATCTTTTGCAAATTCGTCATCTAATTTTGGTAATTCTTTTTTCTTTATTTCATTTACTTTTACTTTAAATGTTGCATCTTTTCCAGCTAAATCTTTTGAAAAATATTCATCTGGGAATTTTACATTGATATCTTTTTCTTCATCAATTTTCATTCCTACTATTTGGTCTTCAAATCCTGGTATAAAAGTATTGCTTCCGATTTCTAATTCATGATTTTCTGCTTTTCCACCTTCAAAAGCTACACCATCTACAAATCCTTCAAAATCAATTACTGCAATATCTCCTTTTTCTACTGGTCTATCTTCTATTGATATCATTCTTGCATTATGTTCTTGCATGTGTGATAATTCATGATTTATGTCTTCGTCTGTTACATTATACTCAATTTTTTTAACTTCTATACCTTTATATTTTCCAAGTTCTGCTTCTGGTTTTGTTTGACATACTGCTGTAAATATTAGGTCTTGTCCTTTTCCTATTTGTTTTACATCAATATCTGGTCTACTTACAACTTCTATATTATTTTCTTTAACAGCTTCTTCTAAAGCTTCTGGAGCTACTTCATTAAAAGCATCTTCGAAAAATATTTCTTCTCCATAATATTTTTCTACTATTTTCATAGGTGCTTTTCCTTTTCTAAATCCTGGTATATTAAAGTATTTTGCACTTTTGAAATATACTTTTTTTATTGCCTCATCAAATCTACTTGCTTCTACTGTTAATTCTAATTTTACTTCATTTGCATTTTCTGTCTTTTCTACTTTACAATTCATATTATTCATCCTTTCCATTTTTTTCAATAGCTTTTATATTATACCATAAAATT
>CAJFJM010000043.1 GCA_904384245.1 uncultured Clostridia bacterium | reverse complement strand
CATATTGTTCATTTGGTAGTATTTTTATTATTTCTTTTAATACTGTTATTCCTCCAATTCCTGAATCGAATATTCCTATCTTTATTTTTGTGTTCATTTTTGTGTCTATACTCCTCATTTATTAACTTTATTTTAAATATGTTTTTACAAGTCCTTTTCCATTTTCAGAAGTAATATCTAAAATTGCTCCATTTACAATTGCTAATTGTGGTTTTACATGCCCAATGTCTGCATCACATATTATTGGAATTTTTAAATCTCCTAAAACTTCTTTTACAGTTTGATTAAAATCTGTATCATAGTCATTCCTTATAAATAATGGTCTTCCAAATATTATTCCTGTGCAATTTTTAAAATATCCTGCTTCTTTCATTTGCCATAATGTCAGATATAGTGTTGGTGTACTCATTTCAAAAACTTCTAAAAACCATATTATTCCATCTTTTTTATGTTTTTCTATATAATTATTTACATTATCATATTTAGTTCCTATAAATGTTTTTAAAACATCTAAACATCCTCCTAAGGCTCTTCCTTTTATATTTATTTTTGATTCATTATTCAAGTTTTTCCATTCAACTTTTTCTGTAAATTCATGTTCTTTTGTTATTTCTTCTTTGCTTAATTCATTATTACCATTTTCTTCTTCGCTTAATTCTTCATTACTTTTTTCTTCTTCATTAAAAGTATTTCTAAAATCAGGAATTTTCCCATATTTTTCAAATGATTTTTGTTCTATTTCTTCACCACTTGCTATTTTAAGTGCATCACTTAAATTTCTACATATTGGTCTTATACAATAATCTTTTATGTTTTGACAATATATAGATGGTATATCTAAAATTGTATTAAACAAATAATTTATTCCTGTTATATCAGAATATCCTTGCATCCATTTAGGCTCTATTTTTTTTATTTTATTAAAATCTAAATAATCCAACATCTCCACTAAAAAATCGCCACCTGCTGCAAATATTATAAGTTTAACATCTGGATTTTCTAATAATTGCATAAATTCTTCTGCCCTTTGCTTTCCTGTTGCACTTCTACCTCTATATTCATTTCTAACACTTTGGGTTTCTATAATCTTATACCCCATATTTTGCAAATTTTTTTCTGCATACTCTAATTTTTTTATATCAACTTCCTTTGTAATTCCTCCAGATGGTGCACATATTCCAATTGTATCACCTTTTTTTAAATTTTTTGGATAATTCATTTTATCGCCTCTTTCCTTCGGACAATAGGGACAGTCCATTTTGTCCGATTTAAATTTTTTGAACGTTTGGGACACTCATTTTCGTTCACATCGGCTTAAATCAAGCATTTCAAAAATACTTTAAAAAGTGTAAATATACATCCTTGAAATGTTTACTTTAAGCTAGTGTGAACAAAATGGAGTGTCCCTAGCGTTCACTTTTTCTCGGACAAAATGGCCTGTCCCTATTGTCCGCTTGAAATTTCTAAAATTTCTTTAACTTGAGTATGTATTTTTTCACTTTTAAAATTTTTACATACTTTTTCTGTGAATTTTTCTAAATAATTTTTTTCTTTTAAAATATTTTTTGTCGTCTCAAAATACAAATCATAAACATATGCATAAAAAATAACTATAACATCTGCATTGTTTTTAATATCTGTATAATTTACTTTTTTATCATTTTTAAATTCATTCATTATTAAATCACTAATTTCTTCACAGTCAAAGTCTGGATACCAAAAAGTGTCTTTAAAATCATATTTACACATTGTATAATATATATCAAGTTTATCTGCATCTCTTATCATTTTTGCATACAATAATTGTTCGTCATCTAATCCTTCTTGTATTTTATCTCTATTATGGTTTAAAATTGCTAGTTTTACTATTTCTTTATCTTTTTCACTTAACTTAAATTTGTTAATTAAGCCATCTTTAAATAATACTTTTACCCCATATTCTCCATGGTTTACTGAAATTTTATCACTGAATGTATCATATAGTCTTACTTGCTCAAATCGTCCTATATCATGCAATAATCCTATAATTTCCGCTAGTTTTATTTGTTCACTATCTAAACCTTGCTCTAATGCTATATTTTTAATATTTTCTGCAACTCTTTTTATATGTTCTATTTTTAATTTTATTCTTCCTACTGTTGGGTCATAATTTGAAACATATTCATCAAAAACTTTTTTTGCATTTTCTATGTCTATCATTTTATACCACTCTTTCTTTTATATTTATTTTTCTATTTTTTATAATTTGAATAGATATTTCATTGATATATCTATTATATTTTTTATAGATTATAATTTTACAATAATTATTGCATTAAGTAAATAAGTTCTTAAGTGAATACTTTTGTATCCAAACCTATTTTAGAAAAAAACTTGTTAAAAGTCAATCATAAATCACATAATAAATAATTGTTACATTATAATTCTAAATATACTTATTTAAAATTAAGTTAATGCATATTATTAAATGGTGATATTATGTTAGAAATACAAAAAATTACTTTAGAAAAAAATTTAAAATATAAAAGTTCTATTATTTTAAAATACTCTATTTCTTATCCTAAAATTAACTCTAATACATATATCTATGGGGTAGAAAAATTTAATCATTTTAATCAAATACAAGCTTTTAATAATAAATTATATGCAGAAAAGAATTTATATTTTTTGGCTAAAAGTGATTATGACTATAACACAGCAAATGGCTATCCTACCTTTCCTTATGAATTTTCTTCTGATTTTACAGTAACTTTTAATGAAAAATATATTATAAGTTTATTTCAAAAGGACTATACTTTTACAGGTGGTGCACATGGTTCTACTGTTGTATCTGCTCAAAATTGGAATATTTTACTGCGGAAAAAATTTTCTACTTTATGATTTGTATAAAAATGATTCTTGTTTTCTTTTATATATTTTGCAAGAAATAAATAATCAAATTGAAGTGAATAAAGAAAATAATAGCATAGTTTATTTTGATAATACCTGTCAATTAGTTTTAAATAATTTTAAGTTTAATCAATTTTACTTAACAGAAAACTCATTGGCAATTTTTTTTCAGAATTATGATATTGCTCCATATTCTAGTGGTATTCCTATATTCTATATCCAAAGATAATTTTTTAATACTTTATTGCTTATCTATTGATTTTTTATATAGCTATACTGTTATGTTTAAATATTTTTATGATTTAATACTATTATTTTTATGTTTATATGTTTTTAAACTTAAATACTATTATTTTTTTATGTTTATCTATTTTTAAACTTTAATACTATTATTTTTTATGTTTATATGTTTTATACTTTAATACTATTACTTTTTCATGTTTATCTATTTTTAGCTTTAATACTTTTTTAGATCTTTATACTATTATATATATATTAGAAATAACAAATAAAAATATAATAAACATCCATAATATTTATATAATTTTAAAAAATTAGAGACACTGTATTTTGTTTAAAAAGTGTAATTAGGCATATCCAAAAGCCTTGTAATTACTACTTTGTGAACGAAATAGAGTGTCCCTAACATTTTTTAGATGTTTTTAATATTTTTCTTTTTAAATATAATCAAAGTTGGTATTACCATTATTAAGAAATATACTATACATGTTATTATTGAAAATGACATTGTCATTCCTTCCATATTTGGTAAATTTCCAAATAAATATTGTGATAAATCCCAATTCATTGTTACAAAATACTCTAAGAATTTTATATTATATGACATTGCTAGCTGATTTATAATATTTGCTGCAATATATCCTAATAATGAAATAGTTATTGCAAGTGCACTGTTTGCAAATATTGTTCCTAATGCAAATGCAAGTGTTGCTAGTAATATAAACATTGGCAATTGTGCTAAGAATTGTATTAAGAAATATACTAAAACATTTATTTCTTGTAACGAATTTGTGTTAAAATTATATTCTACCACTGGAGCTGATAAACTATCAAATCCAAATATTACTCCTCCTACAAATAATTGCATTATTCCCATAATTAGTACAACAAAGATAATCATTAACATTGATGTTATAAATTTTGATAGTAAGATTTTTGTTCTTGAATATGGTTTTACTAGTAATAATTTTATTGTTCCCTTATTAAATTCTTCACTTACAATTGTTCCTGCTATCATAACAAGGATTGCTATTACAAATATTCCATATTCAGTAAAGAAGTTTTCTAAAACTCTTCTTAAATTCATTTCATTTAAATCTACATTATTTTCTATAATATATTTACTTTTTTCTCTTAAATTTAATGACTCATTATACCTCTTTTGTTCTTCATATGATAATTCTTTTTCTGAACTTTCAAGTCTTGCTATATCTTGTGCTGCATATCTATAATCTTCTATTGCTTGATTTAAATAATCCTGACCATATTTTATACCCTTATTTATTCTGTATTCTGCTATTGTTTTATCTATCAAAGTTGCTTCTTTTTCTTGATTTAAGCTTAATAATGTTTTTTTGTCATCTGTATTTTTTATTTGTTCTTCTATATTTGCTAATTTTTCTGTTGCTTGTTGTAATTCAAGTTGTGCAAAATATTCCCAATCATCTGTGTCTAATTTTTGTTTTATTTCATCAATTTTATTTTGTGCTTCTTGTGCTTTTTGTAAATCTTTTTCTTCTCCATATTCATACATACATTTTTCTTTAAAATAAGTTGGTAAATCTTGATTTATTATTTGTTGTTGCCAACTTCCATTTTCATATTGTTTCATTAGTTCATATAATTCAATTTGTGATTTTATGTCGACATACATTCCTATATCACTTGTTTTTTTAGGATCTAACTTATCTAACTCCTCTTGTAGATAATTTAAAGTTTGTTCTGAATATATATAAGAATTATACATTACATTATTTGTACTTTTATACATAAAATTACTAAATATCATAAATCCTAATACGACAATTAGTGCTATATAGATACTTTTTTTCTTAAATAATTTTATTAATTCATTTTTTATAAGCTTACCCAATTACATTCCCCCCTGTCTTTTCAAAAAATGCATCTTCTAATGATTTTTCTTCTTTTTCTATTTCATAAATTTTTATATCATTTTCTACTAATTTTTTTACAATCTCTGGTATATTCTCTTTTTGTGCATGAACTTTAAATTTTGTTGAACTTATTATTTCTACATTTTGGGCTAATAGTTTTTTATCTGTTGAATTATTATCCGGATGAAATGGAGTGTCCCTATTGTCCGAATTTTCCAATAATATTTTTTCAACCTCTTTCGTATTATCTACTTCAAACACTTTTGTATCTAAATCATCTGATTGCTTTATTTTTTGTATATCACTTGTTTCAATAACACTTCCATTTTTTATAATACAAACTTTTGTGCAAAAGTTATCAAGTTCTGCTAAATTATGGCTAGAAATTAGTATTCCCATATTTTCTTTTTGAGCAAGTTCAATCAAAAGCTCTCTCATTTCTTTTATTCCTTCTGGGTCTAATCCATTTGTTGGCTCATCTAAAATAAGTAAATTTGGTTTATGCAAAATTGCTTGTGCTATTCCTAGTCTTTGTCTCATTCCTAAAGAATATTTAGATACTTTATCATCAATTCTATTTTCTAATTTAACTAATTTTACAACTTCATCTATTCTTTCTGTAGTAATTCCTTTATATAAATTTGCTACTAATTTCAAATTTGCTCTTCCTGTTAAATACATATACATATCAGGATTTTCTACAATTGCTCCTACTTTTTCTATTGCTTTTGTAAATTGTTTTTCTACATCAAACCCATTTATTGTTACCTTTCCTGATGTTATTCCTTGTAAACCTAAAATCAATTTGATTGTTGTTGTTTTTCCTGCTCCATTTGGCCCTATAAATCCAAGTATATCGCCTTGATTTATTTCTAATGAAACATTATTTAAAATCTGCTTTTTCCCAAATTTTTTACACAGATTTTCACATTTTAAAATAGTACTCATCAAAAACCATCCTTTCTTTTATTTTTATTTCGGTTTTATTATACCATAGATTTTTTTATAATACTATTTATTTTTTCTTAATTTTCTATGAATATTTTTTAACTTTATTGAAATCAATAAGTATAGTCTGTTCGTCTATTTGAAACACTTCCTTTTGGTTCAAAGCAAACCAAAATATTTTTTTATCGTATTTTGTCGTTTCTTGTCGTTAATTATCAAAAAAACAGAAATACGAATATTTACAAAAAATATTTTACATGTTATAATTTAGGAAAACTGAGATTTGGGAGGTATTATTTTGGAAAACCTTTTTGCTCAAAGATTTAAAGAATTAGTCAAAAGTTCTAATATGACATACGAATCTCTCGCTAAAGAATTAGGTTTTAAGTCTAAAGGAACTATTTCTAAATATACATGTATTAAAGATGTAAAATTAAGTACTCTTTTAAAAATAGCCAATTATTTTAATGTCTCTCCTATTTGGTTGATGGGATTGACTGATGATAAACATTTTGAAATAAAGGATTAAAATAAAAAATTATCCAATAATATAGACAAATTAAAATATTGTCCAGATTATTGGATATTTTTATACGTATTTTTCGTATTATTTTAATGTTACTTTTCCGTCAGTTACTCCAACTTCCGCTTCTTTTCCTGCTTTTAGTTTTCCATCTAATATATCTTCTGCTAAAGTATCTTCTACTAAATTTTGTATTGTTCTTCTTAAAGGTCTTGCACCAAAATTCTTGTCTATTCCTTTTTCTTCTATTAGTTTTTTAACATCTTCATCAAATTTAATATTTATTTTTTGCTCTTTTAATCTTTTAACTACTTCTGATAATAATATATCTATGATTTTACTGATTTCTTCATCATTTAGTTTATGGAATACTATTATTTCATCTATACGATTTATAAATTCTGGTCTTAACTCTTTTTTTACTACTTCTAGTACTTCTTTTTTAGTTTCTTCATATTGTTTTTCTACATCTGTTTCTTTTTCTTTGTTTGTAAATCCTAATGCTTTTTTGTCTGTAATTATTCTTGCTCCTAGGTTTGATGTCATTATTATTACTGTATTTTTAAAACTTACTGTTCTTCCTTGGCTGTCTGTTAGTCTACCATCTTCTAGTATTTGTAATAACATGTTCATTACATCTGGATGTGCTTTTTCTATTTCATCAAATAGAATTACAGCATATGGTTTTCTTCTTATTTTTTCTGTTAATTGTCCACCCTCATCAAACCCTACATATCCTGGAGGTGAACCTATAAGTTTAGATACTGAATGTGATTCCATATATTCAGACATGTCTATACGTATCATTGCATTTTCGTCTCCGAATAGACTTTCTGCTAATGCTTTTGATAATTCTGTTTTTCCAACTCCTGTTGGTCCTAAAAATAAGAATGAACCTATTGGTCTATTTGGGTCTTTTAGTCCTACTCTTCCTCTTCTTATTGCTTTTGCTACTGCTTCTACAGCTTCATTTTGTCCTACTACTCTTTTATGCAATGATTCTTCTAGATTTCTTAATTTTTTGTTTTCATCCTCTGTTATTTTCTTTACTGGTATTCCTGTCCATGTTGAAATAACTTCTGCTATATTTTCTTCTGTTATATTTGTTAGTGATTTAGTCTTTTTGTTTTTCCATTTATTTTCTTCTTTTTCGAATTTTTCTTTTAGTGCTCTTTCTTCATCTCTTAATTTTGCTGCTCTTTCAAATTTTTGATTTCTTACAGCTTCTTCCTTATCTTTTTGCTTTTCTTCTATTTTGTCTTGTAATTCTTTTAAATTTTCTGGCTCCATATATGTTTTTAATCTTGCCCTTGATGCTGCTTCATCTACTAAATCTATTGCTTTGTCTGGTAAAAATCTGTCATTTATATATCTTACAGATAGTTTAACTGCTGATTCTATCGCTTCATCCGTTATTTTTACATTATGATGAGCTTCATATTTATCACGTATTCCTTGTAATATTTGTATTGTATCTTTCTCTGATGGTTCACTTACATTTACTGGACTAAATCTTCTTTCTAATGCTGAATCTTTTTCTATATATTTACGATATTCATTTAATGTAGTTGCCCCTACTAATTGAATTTCTCCTCTTGCAAGTAATGGTTTTAAAATATTTGCTGCATCAATTGCTCCTTCTGCTGCTCCTGCTCCTACTATTGTGTGAATTTCATCAATAAATAATATTACATCTCCTGCTTTTTTTACTTCATTAAGTGCTTTTTTTATTCTTTCTTCAAAGTCTCCTCTATATTTTGCTCCTGCAACCATTCCAGAAATATCTAAAGTGACTACTCTTTTATCTTTTAATAATTCTGGTACATCTCCTGAAACTATTTTTTGTGCTAATCCTTCTACAACTGCTGTTTTTCCAACTCCTGGTTCTCCTATTAAACATGGATTATTTTTTGTTCTTCTAGATAATATTTGAAGTACTCTTTCTATTTCTTTTTGCCTTCCTATTATAGGGTCTAATTTTCCTTCTTCTGCTTTTTTTGTTAAATCTTCTCCAAATTGATTTAATGTAGGTGTTTGGTTATAACTTCCTCTTTTTCCTTGTGATGATTTTTTATTATTTTGCTCACTATTATCACCTTGAACATAGTCTTCGCCTTCATTTATTACTTTTATTATTTCATTATATAATCTAGGTATATTTACATTTAAGTTTAATAAAATCCTTGCTGCAATACTGTCTCCTTCTCTTAAGATTCCTATCAATAAATGCTCTGTTCCTATATAATTATATCCCAATTTTCTAGCTTCTATAAATGCTACTTCTATAACTCTTTTTGTTCTAGGTGTAAAGTCTATAATGTCATCTATTGGGTCTTCTTTTCCTACTAATTCATCTATTTTATCTATTACACTTTCTGGTGTGACTTCTTGGTTTTGCAAAACTTTACTTGCCACCCCATTTTCTTCTTTTGTTAAACCATATAAAATATGTTCTGTTCCTATATAGTGATGTCCTAATTCCATTGCAATTTGACTTGCAATTTCTATTGCTCTATTACAACTGTTTGTAAACTTATATGTCATAATTTTTATCTCCTTTCCTCTTATTTATTATCCATCTTGCTTACATATATTTTTTATTACTTCTGCTCTTTTTATGTCTCTTTCAATTCCTTCATATTGATTTCCTAATAGTTTTTGCATATTTGCTGGTTTTGTGTATAAATATAATTTTTGTACTTTTAAATCATCTAATTCTTTAAGTATTCCTAAGTCTGTTCCTAATTTGACATTTGACAATAATTCTCTTGCTTCTTCTGATGATATTTTTCTACAGTTCATTAAAATTCCATAACTTCTATATATTAAATCCTCTAATGCTAAATCATCTTTGGCTAAAAATTTTCTTGCTGCTTTTTCTTGTTCTACTATTTTTTGTGCTATAACATAGATATTTTGTATTATTTCCTTTTCAGTTATTCCTAAAGTTTTTTGATTTGATAGCTGGAACATATCTCCTGTACTTTTGCTATTTTCTCCATATATTCCTCTTATATTTACTTCTAATCTACTTATTATATCCAATATTGAATTCATATTACCTGTTTTAAGTAGTGCTGGTAGATGTAGCATTACTGATGCTTTTAAGCCTGTTCCACAGTTATTTGGGTATGCTGTTAAATAACCATATTTATCATTTACTGCATATCCTAATAATTTTGATAATTTTTCATCAACTTCTATTGCTAAATTTAAAGCGTTTTCTAAATCTAAACCTGCTGAAAATACTTGAATTCTTAAATGGTCATCTTCATTTACTAATATACATATATTTTCTTCATCATTTATTAGTATTGATCCTTTTTGTTTTTTATCTAATGCGATTTCTGGACTTATTAAATTTTTCTCCACTAATGACATTTTTGTAATATCATCCATATCTCTGATTTTTAAAAATTTTAATCCATATCCCATTCCATACAAATTTTCTTCAATTTTCTTTTCTAAACTTTTTATTTCCTCGTCTGTTGATAGGTTAAATTTAAATCCTGCTAAACTTCTTGCTAAACGTATTCTTGTACTTATTACTACATCTGATTCCTTCCCACTTTGTAAATACCAATTCATTTGAACCTCCTAATTTTTTTGATTTTTTTTCATTAAATTTATTTCATCTCGTATTTTTGCTGCATCTTCATATCTTTCTTCTTTAATTGCTTCTTTTAATTGCTCTTGCAATTTTTCCATTTTCTCTTGTTTCATATCATTTTCTGAAGTTGTATGGATTTTTTCGTTATTTTCTTTGTTTTTATTTTTTACTTCACTTTTATTTTCTTCATTATCTATATTTTTTAAAGTTTTATTATCATTATTTAATTGTTCTGCTTTTCTTCCCACATGTCTATTTGCTCCTTGTAGTCTTTTTAATATTGGGTCTAATCTATCAGAAAATACATCATAACAGTTTGGGCATCCTAATCTACCTGTATTTATAATATCTTCAAAAGATGTGTTACAACTATTGCACACTTCTTCTTTTAATTCATTGAATATTGGCATTGCTTCTAATTCTCCAAAATCTTCTAAAAAGCTTCCAAAAAAACTTGGAAAACTAGTAGGAATATTAAAATTCATTTTATCCATTATTCCTAATTTTTTACTACATTCTTCGCATAAATGCATTTCTTTTATTTTTCCATTTATATTTTCTGTATATCTAATATTTGCTTCTCTTTTTCCGCAATTATCACATAACATATATATCTCTCCTTTCTATTTTTTGCAATTAAATATAATGTATTTTATAATAAATTTATTATTATGATAAAATTTTTTTATATTATTATATTTAATGTAATTATAAAAATATATTCTACTCTAAATTTAATAACATATTTTTTAAAATTCTTGCTCTTACTTCATCTTTAATCTTAGAATCTAATTTTAAAACATTATCACTTGTCGCTACTTTTAAAAGTTTAGCTTCTTTTTCTGAAATAATATTATATGTTAAAAAATCACTTAATAAAATATCAACATCATTTGATGTTATTTCTTTTCCTATATTATTTATAATATACATTAAATAATCTGATTTTTCATTATTTATCTTTCGTATTTTTATGTTTCCTCCTCCACCTCTTTTACTTTCTACATAATAACCTTGTGATGGTTTGAATCTTGTGGATATAACATAATTTATTTGTGATGGAACACAATGAAAATGTTCTGCTAATTCATTTCTTTTTATTTCTACATATTCATCATTTTCTTCTAATAATTCTTTAATAAATTCTTCAATAATATCTGACATTCTCATATTTTCCATCTCCTTTTTGACTTTGACTTTCTTTGACCTATAATTATATTATAGAAGGTTTGAAAATATTTTCAAGCCTTATTTTTGATAAATTAGTCAGTATTTGTTATATTTTTAGTCTTTTTTCGAGTATTATCTTAATTTTACTCATTTTTTATTTATTTTTCTCATTTTTTCTACTCTTTATTATTTTTTGTCATCTCATCTAATTCTTTTGCTCTTTCTTTTTGCTTTGGTAATGGTATCCATGCAAAATATGATGATATAAATTCTCCATATTTTGTAGCATCCTCCCCTACTTCATGAATTTCATCTTTATTGTTTTTATTTTCTTTTTCCATATTTAATCTTATTCCTTCCTTATCTTTTACTTATTTCAACTTCCAAATATATTATGTATTTATTTTTTTTATTTTATACTTTTTTATAATATTTAAACATAAAAATATTATTAGGTGATAATAATATGTTTTCTAAATGTCATTTTTTTGTTTTAAAAATAAAAAGAAATTTTTTTGCAATCGTATTTCTCTTATTCACAATGTGTTTATTGCTTTTTTCTAAAAATAATTTACCTGCAATAAAAAATGGTTTGACATTATGGGCTACATCTGTTGTTCCTTCTCTATTTCCATTTTTTGTTGCTACAGAATTGCTTTTACATACTACCTTAATTCCTTTTCTTGGAAGAATTTTAAATAAGATTATGAAACCTTTATTTAATATATCTGGGTGTGGTGCTTTTGGTTTTATTATGGGACTTATTAGTGGATATCCTGTTGGAGCAAAGATTGCAAGTGAATTTAGAACTAAAAATATATGTTCAAAAGCTGAATGTGAAAGATTACTTAGTTTTACAAATAATTCTGGTCCTTTATTTATTATAGGAACTGTTGGAATAAGCATGTTTGGAAATACTTTAATTGGTCTTCTTCTTTTAATAACACATATTTTAGCTAGTATTTGTGTAGGTATAATTTTTCGCTTTTGGAAAAAAGATGAAAGTCAAAACGATTCTTTAAATTATGTAGCACAAAAATCTAATAGTGAACAAGTAAAAGTATCTAATCTAGGAAAAATTTTATCTGAAAGTATTACAAGTAGTATAAATACTATTTTAATGATTGGTGGATTTATTGTGATTTTTTCTAGTGTAATTTCTATATTTAATAATAGTGGTATATTTAATATTCTATCAATTTTTTTAAATCCTGTTCTTAAACTTTTTAATATTGATAATTCTTTTTGTATACCTATACTTACAGGATTTTTAGAAATTACTAATGGAATTAAACAAATAGCCAGCATTCCTATAAAATCTATAAGCATAAATATTATATTAACCGCTTTCTTCCTTGGTTTTGGTGGAATTTCTGTATTTTTACAAGTTTTTAGTATTACTTCTAAAACAGATTTATCAATAAAACCTTATATATATGGTAAAATTCTTCAAGGAATCTTGGCTAGTATTTTTACTTTTATTGCAATTCAAATTTTTCCTTTTTTTAATTTGGATTTATAAAATATTTATTTAACTTAAATTTTTTATGTAATAGCATAAAACGGTCAATTGAAAAAGTAAAATATATTTAGAAAAAGTAACTTCTAATTACCAGTTAAATGCTATTTAAAAGGATTTAATTGATTAAAAAGGATTGC
>CAJFJM010000042.1 GCA_904384245.1 uncultured Clostridia bacterium | reverse complement strand
TTCTTCTGTTATTCCAAAATCATCACTAAATTCATCATCCAAAACTGTAAATACCTTAAAATTATTTGCTCCGCTAAATATACTTTCTTTTGCTACTCTCGATACTCCTGTTAATACTGTTTTTTCTAGATATGGATTGTCTTTAAATGTTGTTCCATAAAATATTTTAAAAAATTTTACTGCTTCTTCATAATATCCTTCTACATATGCATTTTGTAATGGTACATCATATTCATCTATTAGTAGCATTACTGGTTTTTCATAGTATCTGTATAAATATTTGGATAATTCTCTTATGCTATTTCTTAATGATACTTCATCTTCCCTTGCATATAATATATCTGTTATTGCTTGTTTTTCAAATTCATATATTTTATCACTTTTTAACAAATACATATGTTCCTGATACATATCTATCATTGCAGATTTTAAATTCAATAACATATTTTCAAAATTTCTATCTTGAACATCTTTTAATGTTATATATATTACCGGATAATATCCTAACTTTGAGGTATATTGCTCTTCTTGTGACATTATTTTTAATCCTTTAAATAGCTCTTTGCTATCTTTTTGTGTACAATCAAAATAATATTTTAACATACTCATGTTTAGAGTTTTTCCAAATCTTCTTGGTCTTGTTACTAATATTACTCCTGATTGATTGTCTATTATATCTTTTATATACATAGTTTTATCTATATAATAATTGTCCCTTATTCGTAAAAATTTAAAATCACTTATTCCTATTCCAATACCATTCATATACATTCTCTCTTTCTATCTTCAATATTATTATGAATTTATTTAATTGATTTTTTTGATATTATTATAAAAATATAATAACATAACATGATAATAATAGCAATATTTTTCTTTTATCTAATTTTTTTGCATATTCTTAAAATTGATATTCAATAAAAAATATAAGTTTCAAAATTTTCAAAAAAATGTAAACTAAACAGAGGATTCCTAACATTTTATTTTAAAAAACGTGAACGAAATGGAGTGTCCCTAACGTTCACAAAATTTTTCCTCCGCCGAGCAAAATTCCTTCTTTATCATAAAATACTACTGATTGACCTGGTGTTATTGCTCTTTGGTTACTTTTAAATATTACTTTTATTTTCTTTTCTTCAAAATATACTTTTGCTTCTGCTTCTTTTGCTCTATATCTAATTTTTGCTAAACATTCTAATGGTGTTGTTTTATCTATATCTATAAGCCAATTAACATTGCTTGCATATAATGTGTTACTGTATAACTCTTCTTCTTTTCCTACTATTATATTATTATTTTTTTCGTCAATTCCTATTACATATAAAGGTTCTGAATATGATATTCCTAGTCCTTTTCTTTGTCCTATTGTGTACTTATATAATCCATGATGTTTTCCTAAAACTTGTCCATTTTTTAATATAATATTTCCACTTTTTATTTTAAAATCTTTTTGATTTGTTAAAAATTTTTGATAGTCATTTTCTGGTACAAAACATATTTCTTGACTATCTTTTTTTTCTGCAATCTCTAGTCCTGCTTCTTTTGCTATTTTTCTTATATCTTCTTTATTTGTATAATCTTGCAATGGAAATATTATGTTTTTTAATTTGTCTTTTCCTATCCAGTAAAGAAAATAACTTTGATCTTTTTTTTCTTCTTTTGCTTTTTTTAATACTTTTTGATTATATTTTTCTGAATATTCTATTCTAGCATAGTGACCTGTAGCAATATATTCACAGTCTAATTCCTTTGCTTTATTATATAAATATCCAAATTTTATAAATCTATTACATTCTACACATGGATTTGGCGTTTTACATTCTTGATATTCTTTAATAAATGGTTTTACTACATTTGTATCAAATTCTTTTTGGAAATCAACAGTATAATGTTTTATTCCTAACTTTTCACATACTCTTTTTGCATCAAGAATTGCTTTTTCTGAATCTTCTTTTTTTGTGTTTTGACATAATTTCATAGTACAACCTATTACTTCATATCCTTGTTTTTGTAATAATATAGCTGATACAGAACTATCAACTCCTCCACTCATTCCTAATAAAACTTTATTTTTCATTTATATTACCTTTCCTTTATATATTTTTTAATATTCTTTAACATTTTATAATATCTAATATCCCATTTAAAACAACTCTTTGTTCTTAAATAGTTGTTTTCTTTTTAATCTCAAGCATTCAGCACTATTTTACATTATTTTAGATTTTTTTTCAAGTCTCATTAAAAGTTTGTTGTATATCTGTACATTTTCTGTTATTTTTTTATTTATAAAAAATATATATTCTATTAAAAAGCTTGATTTATCTTGAATTATTATTGTTGTTTGCATTTTTACTGATAAGTTTATTTTTTAATACTTATAGGTATTACCTTATATATCTATTAGTATTACTTTCTAAACCAAGCGGTTAAATTTAATGTTCGATAGTTATAATATTGGTAATTATCAATAACTAAGGCAACTCAAAGTTCTATAATAACTTCAGAATTTATATCAGGAGGTTCACATGGATTTCGATTCAAATAAATTTAGTTATAATTTAGTTTCACTAATGGAAGAAAATAATATGAAACAAAATGTAGTAGCAGATCAAATAGGAGTTTCTGAAGTAATAATTTCTAGATATATAAGTGGAAAAAGAACTCCTAGATTAGATATTATTATAAAAATTGCTAATTTATTTAATGTTTCTACTGACTTTTTGTTAGGTATTAGTTCTAACCCTAATCAATTAACAAGTAGTGGTAATTTAAACACTGATATTTCAGAAATTGCACATAAACTATATTCTTTAAAAAGTGATGAACATCTTTCTCAAAAACAAATAGAGTTCATAAAAAATATGATAATCACAAATAAAGATTTAGTTTTGTCTTATCATAAAAAATAAAAAATTATAAAAGCAAAAACTCTAATTAAATAGTTAAAGTTTTTGCTTTTATAATTTATTTTATAACTTTTTAATTTGCATTCATCATGTCTTACTATAAATCCAATTTTATATGCACATCTTTTAATTGCTGTTCAGATACTACGGAAGGTGCTCTCATAAGCAAATCTCTAGCTCTTTTATTTTTAGGAAATGCTATAACTTCTCTTATATTTTGAGAATCTTCAATAAGCATTATCATTCTATCAAATCCAAGTGCTGCTCCTGCATGTGGTGGTGTTCCATATTGGAATGCATTATATAATGCTCCAAATCTTGTTTTTACATCTTCTTCTGTATATCCAGCAATTTCAAAAGCTTTTACCATTATTTCTGGACTATGATTTCTTACAGCTCCTGATGCCATTTCATATCCATTGCATACTAAATCATATTGATATGCTAATATATCTAAAGGATTTTCGTTTTCTAATGCTTCAAGACCTCCTTGTGGCATTGAAAATGGATTATGGTTAAAATCGATTTTTTCTTCATCTGATAATTCATACATTGGAAAATCTACTATAAAACAGAAACGGAATACATCTTTTTCTAGTAAATCATAACGTTTTCCAAGTTCTATTCTTACTAATCCAGCTATTTTTTGTGCTTTTTCAAATTCGTCTGCTACAAAGAATAATGCTGAATTTTTATTTACATTATAATCTTTTTGTAGTTTTTGTTTCATTTCTTCTGTTATAAATTTAGAAATTCCACCTTGAAATTCTTCATTTTCATCAAACTTAGCCCATGCTAATCCCTTTGCCTCACATTCTTGAACAGCAAAATCTGTCATTTTATCAAAGAATTTTCTTCCTTCATTTGCTCCATTTGGTACAACTATCATTTTTATTGTTTTATTTTCAAATGCTTTAAATTCTGAATTTTTAAAAATTTCTGTTGCATCTTGAATTATTAAAGGATTTCTTAAGTCTGGTTTATCTATTCCATATTTTTCCATTGCTTCTTTATATGGAATTCTAATAAATGGACCTTTATCTGCTTTCCAATTACTAAATTTTTCAAAAGTAGATGGTACAACATCTTCAATTACTTTAAAAACATCCTCTTGAGTTGCAAAACTCATCTCAAAATCTAATTGATAAAATTCTCCTGGTGCTCTATCTGCTCTTGGATCTTCATCTCTAAAACAAGGTGCAATTTGAAAATATTTATTAAATCCTCCCACCATTAGCAATTGTTTAAATTGTTGTGGTGCTTGTGGTAATGCATAAAATTCTCCTGGATTTAATCTACTTGGAACCAAATAATCTCTTGCCCCTTCTGGTGATGAATTTGCAAGTATTGGTGTTTGAATTTCTGTAAAACCTAATTCATCCATTTTATCTCTAAAAGTTTTTAATATTTTAGAACGAAGTAATATATTTTTATGTAATTTTTCGTTTCTTAAATCTAAAAATCTATATTCTAATCTTAAATCTTCTCTAACATCTTGATTAGAATTTATTTCAAATGGTAAAACATTTTTACACTTACCTAATACTTCTATTTTTTTTGCCACTACTTCAATATCTCCTGTTGGCATATTAGGATTTTTATTTGTTCTTTCTACTATCTCTCCACTAACTGTGATACAGCTCTCTGTAGTAAAATCTTTTGCTTGTTCTTGCAATTTATCATCATTTAAAACAATTTGTGTAATACCAAATTCGTCCCTCAAATCAATAAATATCATTCCACCTAAGTTTCTTATTTTTTGAATCCATCCTGCAAGTTCTACACTTTCTCCTGCGTTTTCTATTCTTAATTCTCCACATGTTTTTGTTCTATACATATTGATTCCCCCATTTTTTTAATTGGTATTATATTATCACAAATTATCAGTATTTTCAAGCAATATCATTAAACTATTTTCTAATAGTCTCTTACTGCGTTACATTTCACAGCTTTATTTTTGTAGAGAAGCCAGACAAAAGAAGTTATTATATAAATTTTTTAATTTTTGTGTGATTGGAATGCTTGTAGCCCTTCTTAAGATAAAATAAATGAGGAAGCACGAAGGATGTAGCGAGAGGCTCGTTTGTTTTATCTTTAGAAGGGCTAATGCATTGATTAGAGCCGAAAATTAAAAAATTTATATAATAACTTCTTTTGTCTGGCGGTTCATTTTAGCCGTGAATTGTAACAAATTTCTAAAAAATAAGTTTTTAAAAATTAGATTGCACTTTTTTTTCATTTATGCTATTATATTTCTAGATTGGAGTGAAACAAATGAAAGAAGTTTTTGATTTTTATGACCCAACCAGCTTAAAAGCTTATAATCTAGACAAAACAATGCAATATCAATTAAATATATTAGGTAGTCTAGATGTTTTTACAAGAAAACATTCAGAAAACGTTGCCAACCTTACTTGTCGTATTTGTGAAAAATTACATTGTCAAAAAGGTTTTATAGAATATTGCACAATATGTGCATATTTACATGATATAGGTAAACAATTTATACCTCAAGAAATTTTACAAAAACCTGATAAATTGACTGATGAAGAATTTGAAATAATGAAAACTCATACTACAATTGGATACAAAATATGTATGGATGACCCTAAATTAAGACCATATGCTGCAGGACCTATTTATCATCATGAAGCACTTAATGGTACAGGATATCCTAAAGGATTAACCAAAAAAGATATTCCTTATGAAGGTCAAATTATTCGTGTTGCAGATGAATATGATGCAATAGTTAGTAAGAGACAATATAAAACACATATTGGAATTACAGATACTTTAAAAATTCTTATAGAAAATACGAAACCATTACAAGAAGTTAAACCTTCTGAAGCTCTTAATGTATTATCTGAAAATTCTAAACTTGGCAAGGATAATCCAATTATTGTAAAAGCTCTTATGTCTGTTGTTATAGAAGACATTGAATACGAAATTTCTTGTACATTAGATTATGTAAATAGTTTAAAAGAAGAAATAAAAAGACTAAAAGAAGTTGAAAAATATAATAAGAAAATGGATTCTGCTAAATCAGAAAAGAAAAAACAATATTATCTTGAAGGTATGAAAATATTCTTAACAACTAATGAAACACCAGAAAATTATAAGGGCATTTTAGAACAATACAGAACAGCTTTTGCAAATCGTAAAAAAAGAATTGATAGTTTATATGATGAAATAAAAGTAATAAAAAAATTAAAAGTATTTTAAATCCAATTTAATAACACATAAATTTTATTTATTATTATCATTATATAAATAATAAAATATTAAATATTAAATATTAAATATTAAATATA
Source organism: uncultured Clostridia bacterium (assembly GCA_904384245.1). Classification (GTDB taxonomy): domain Bacteria; phylum Bacillota; class Clostridia; order TANB77; family CAG-508; genus CAG-269. Next base: position 9,966 of record CAJFJM010000042.1, on the reverse strand, counting down.
AATTACAAAACATAAAATATAAAACATAAATTATAAATTATAAATTATAAAACATAAATTATAAAATATAAAATATAAATTATAAATTATAAATTATAACATAAAAAGACTACCTGTAATAAAAATTCCTAAAATTTATTACAGGTAGTTTTTAATCATCTAATCCAAAGCTTACACCTAATGCATTATTTATTTTATGAATTATATCTTCATTTTCAATATGACCTATTTTTTCTTTTAATCTACTTTTATCTATAGTTCTAATTTGTTCTGTTAATATTACAGAATCACTTTTAAGTCCACAATCTTTAGAATCAATTTCTATATGTGTAGGCAATTTATTTTTTGTTGTTTGTGAAGTAATTGCTGCTGCAATTACAGTTGGACTATACTTATTTCCTAAATCATTTTGAATAATTAGTACTGGTCTTATGCCACCTTGCTCTGATCCTACTACTGGACTTAAATCAGCATAAAACATATCTCCTCTTTTTATTGTCATTTTCTTCACTCCTAATACTTAATTGTCAAACATGCAAATGTGCGAAAGTAAAGAAGTTTTATAAATTCTACATATTTATCATAAATTATTTATCTTTACCTCAGTATATTGTATGTGAATTTCTGTATTTTGGTTATTATCTTTGATTTCCATTTTTGTTGGTTTTGCTGTTTTTTTATCTATATATAATATCTTTTTTGCTATATATGGATTAGCTTTTTTACTAGATATTTCTAATAGTATTTCATTTGAATTTTCTTTTTGTTTATATTCTTCATTTTTACATTCTTGTATAAAACTACTTAAATCCAGAACATTTTCTGATAAATATTCATAATTATTAAACATTGTAGTTAAATTCAAATTTGTATTTTGAATTTTTAAATTATTCCCATCTCTTTCTATAATTACTCCTTTTATATTTTCTGGTTCAATTACTTCTTGATAATTATACTCTGGACTTATGTACTTTTGCTTTATTATATATTTGTTTTCATTTTTATTACTTTTTATTTCTATTTCTGCCATTATTTCATAAGATTTTATGTTTAAAATATCATTTACAATTGTTTGACTAGTATTATTATTTCCCGTTTTAAAAATATTAGCCATATTTTTTGAAAAAAATATTATAAAGAATATAATAATTATTATAAATATACTGACAATATAAAATATTTTTTTAGCTTTCAAAGTATCCCCCTAAAAAATTCAGATTTTTAACTATAAATTTTATTTTTTAATCAATACCCACAATTTTTACTACATATTTTATAACAACCTTTTTACCTAATATTATTCTACTTATTTATGTTTTATGATATTTTTATTTATTTCCATTTACAATCAATTGCTTTTACTATACACTAAAAAAAGTGACTATAACCTACACATGATTTTAGTATAAATCTCGTCACTTTAATATTTCAATATTAAAATCTTTCAATATTTTAATATTTTATTTAATTATTAAAAAATGCCTCTATTTCTTTCTCCAATAAATTTAAATCTTCAACTTTATTTATTTTTCCTCTAAATTCACTAGAATTTGGCAAATTTTTAGTATACCATGATATTATTTTTCTCATCTCATGTACCACTACTAATTCTGGTTTATATTGAAGTTCATAAGCTATATGTTTTTTTAGAACTTGAAGTTTTTCTGTTTTTGTTACTTCTGGCAATTTTTTTCCTGTTTGAAAATAATATAATAAATTTCTAAAAATCCATGGATTACCAAATGTTCCTCTTCCTATCATTATTGCATCTACACCAGTATATTTAAACATTTTTTCTGCTGATCCTTCATCTACTATATCTCCATTACCTATTACCGGAATATTTACTGCATTTTTTACATCTTTTATTATGTCTAAGTCAACTGTGCCAGAATAGAATTCACTCCTTGTTCTTCCATGTATTGTAATTGCACTTGCTCCTGCTTTTTCTGCCATTTGTGCAAATGGAACTGCGATAATATTATTATAGTCCCAGCCTTTTCTAAATTTTACTGTAACTGGTTTATTTGTATTACTAACAACTGCTTTTATAATTTTTTCTGCTTTTTCTATATCTAATAATAATTTACTTCCATCTCCATTTTTTACAATCTTTGGTGCTGGACATCCCATATTTATATCTATAATATCTGCAAATTCACTTACATATTTAGTTGCATATTTCATTGTTTCTTCATCACTGCCAAATATTTGAACAGCAATAGGTCTTTTTTCTCCTTCTATATTCATCAATTGTTTTGTTTTTTCGTCATTATGAAAAATTGCTCTACTACTTACCATTTCTGTATATACTAAACCTGCTCCAAATTCTTTACAAATTTTTCTATATGCTAAATCTGTAACACCTGCCATTGGAGCTAAAAATATATTATTTTCTATATTTAAATCTCCAATCTTTATTGATTTTACAAACATTTTAACCCCCTTCCTTGCTTCATTTAATGGCACATATAGTTTAAAAAAGGAAAAAAGATACTCTTCTTTCCATATTTTAAATTTCTATATATTTTAAATTTATATATTTTACATTTATTTACTTTATATTTATATACTTTACATTTATATTTTTCCATTTAGATATTTTTCATTTATATATTTTACCTTTACTAAATTATTGAACAAAAATAGTTTTTTGTCTTTTTCCACTAATATTTAATAAAATTCCTACCATTATAAAATTTGTAATCATTGAGCTTCCTCCATAACTTACAAAAGGTAATGGTACACCTGTTATTGGTAATAGTCCCATAACCATTCCAATGTTTTCTAATACGTGGAAAAGAAAAATTCCTGCTATTCCTGATGCTATTAGAGAACCTATATCATCTTTGGCAGTTTTTGCAATATATAATATTTTTGTAATAAAATATACATACAGTATAATAATTGTTCCTGCTACAATAAATCCCATTTCTTCACCTATTACAGAATATATAAAATCTGTTGTTTTAGGATATAAAAATCCTAGTTGAGTTTGATTTCCTTTAAGTAAGCCCATTCCTGTTAATCCACCTGCTCCTATGGCAAGTTTTGATTGTATAATATTATATCCTGCTCCTCTTGGGTCTGATTCTGGATTAAGAAATATGTCTATTCTTTCTTTAGCATGTTCTGGCAAAATAAAATTATATGCTACAGGCACTGCTATTACTATCAATAAAATAGTTGCAATTATGTATTTTTTATCCAAACCTGCTGTAAATATCATCACAGCAAAAGCTACTAAATATGCTGCTGCTGTTCCATAATCTGGTTCTTTTACAATTAACAAAACAGGTACTGCTAAAGTTGCTATAATAGTTAATAACCTAGTTGGTCTGTTTATTTCTTCTTTACCTCTTAATTGCATTTTAGAAATTACAAATGCTAAAAATAATATAACAAAAATTTTGGCAAATTCGCCTGGTTGAAAAGAAAATGCTCCTATGTCAAACCAGCTTGTAGCTCCATTTATTGGTTTTGTAAATAAAACTGCAATTAACAGTACTATAAAAACACCATATAATACTGGCGATATTTTAACTAATAATTCATAATCTATAAACATTACTCCAATCATAACTACTAAGCTAACTACAATCCATATTATTTGTTTTGTAAATTCAGAATATTCAGTTTCTTGTGTTGCAGAAAATAAGGCTACTAATCCTATAATAGATAAAATAATTGCTACAATGAGCAATCCCCATTCCATATTTTTTAACTCTCTTTTTCTCAACAAAATCACTCTTCTCCATCTTTTATCATTATTCTTTGTTTTCTTGTGGTTTAATTACTTTTGCTTTTATTTCTGTAGTCTTGTTTTCTTCTACTTTATTTTCTTTTTTAACATCCGCTTCTTTCTTTTCTTGTTTTACTTTTTCTTTTTCTTGATTATCTAAATTTTCTTCTTTAATATCTTTACTGTCAATATTATCATTTATCTTTGTTTTATCATCATTATTTTTATTTAAATTAGTATCATCTTTTCTTACATTCGTTTGTTTTTCATTATTTTTTTGTTCATTTTCTTGTTTTTCGTTATCTGTTATAAATTCTTCTTGTTTTGATTCTTCTTTAGCTTCTTCTTTTAATTCTTTTTTGTCCATTTTCCTTACATCATTTTTTATATTCAAAATAGGAATGTTTGCATATAATGCTGGTGCTCCATTTGTCCCATCTTCATTTTCTTTATTTGTTAATCTAACATCTATTGCCCCTTCATCTACTTCTATATATTTTTTTATAACTTCTATAATTTCTTGCTTCATCAATTCTAGAAAATCAGCTGACACATTAGCTCTATCTTGCATTAAAACTAAATGCAATCTTTCTTTGGCAGCATCTTTTGAATTTGAAGATTCTTTATTTTCTTCTTTTTTTATTACTTTTTTAAAGAATTTCATTATGCTTTCAAACATTCTTTTTTAACCTCCATGTTATTCTTGCTCTATGATTTTTTAAATAATCTTTTTAATCTAGCAAAAAAACCTTTTTCTCTTCCTGGAATTGTTACTTCAATTTTTTCTCCTAAGACTCTTTTTGCTATTTCCATATATGCTTTTCCTGATGGTGCTTTTTTGTTTTGTATAACAGGTTCTCCTTTATTTGTTTGTGTAATAATATATTCATCATCTGGAACTACACCTATTAAATCAATAGATAATAAATCTACAATATCTTCTACATCCATCATTTCGCCTTTTCTTACCATATTAGGTCTAATTCTATTTATTACTAATTCTGGATTTTTTATTTCTGATGACTCTAATAGTCCAATAATTCTGTCTGCATCTCTAATTGCTGATATTTCTGCTGTTGTTACAACTAGTGCTCTATCAGCTCCTGCAATTGCATTTTTAAAACCTTGCTCTATTCCTGCTGGACAATCTATTAGTATGTAATCAAATTCTTCTTTTAGTTTACTTGTAAGTTCTTTCATTTGTTCTTCATTTACTGCACTTTTATCTCGTGTTTGAGCAGCTGGTAATAGGTATAAATCTTTAAATCTTTTATCTTTTATTAAAGCTTGTCTTAGTTTACATTTTTCTTCTACAACATCTACTATGTCATATACAATTCTATTTTCTAATCCCATAACAACATCTAGGTTTCTTAATCCTATATCTGTGTCTACTAATGCTACTTTTTTTCCTTCTACTGCTAGGCTTGCTCCCAAATTTGCTGTTGTTGTTGTTTTACCTACTCCACCTTTTCCTGATGTAATAACGATTACTTCTCCCATAATTTTCCTCCTTAGGATTTTAAAAACACTAATTTTATAGTTTATATAATATACTATAAATGCTGAAAAGTCAATTATTTAATAATAAGTTACGAAAAAATCATATAGTTTCAAGATAAAAGTCATTTTTCTATACAATAACAAAATAGTGAAACTTAATAAATGCTAAGTTTCACTATCTAATACAACAAGATTTACTTAAAAATATCTTTACAATTATTAAATATTGTTATGTTGCAGTATCTATTTCAACAGGTAAATAAATTACTTTTTTTGTATTTGTATTATAATAATATCCTCCCCATTTTTTAGTACTAGCTTCATATTGTTCTTGTGTTTGATCTTCTGCTAATACTGCATCTTGGACTATTTCTGTAGTTTTTTGCCATGTATATTGTTCTTCACTACTTGAATTTACTAGTTGATTTATATCTGGTGCTATTACTATATTTTCGTTTACATCTCTTCCTATATAGTAATAATTTTCTGGAATTTTTATTCCATCTACATATCTAAAATCAACTTTTGTGTTGTCTGGTTCTGTGTAATCTGTGTAATATATTTTTGAAGTATTACCATCTTGTACCAAAACTCCTCCTACTAAAAATATATTATGTGTTGTTTTATGTATTATATATAAGTCTGAATAATAATCAGAAACAGTTGTTAAATCTTTTACTTTTTCATAATCTTTTCCATAATTTAATGTTAAACCATCTAAGACTTTCAAATCTATTACATAAAACTCATCTTTATTATTTGATTCTTCCTGGTTTAATACACTATTCATATCTACTGAAAGACTTAAATAAGGTGCTTTAGCTGGTATACTACCATTTTGATTATAAAAGTTTGCTATTTTGTCTCTTAATACATCTATATCATTTTTTAAATTATTATAGTTTCTTATATATATGGCATCTTTTGCATTAAACATTAAAATTCCTGTAATAACTAAAAGTATTATAACTGCGATTGTAACAGTTATCATTGTAATTCCTTTTTCTTGTCTTATGTTTTTTATCATTATATTATCTCCTTTTTTTATACTAATATAAGTTTACTATTTTTTTTTATTAAATTCAATATAAAATTAAAATTTATTTTAGGTTTCCTATACAATAAAAAAACTATCTGAAAACACTTTAGACATTGTGTTTACTTCTGGAAAGTTTACTATACAAAAAAAGAACAGTCCTTATATCTCTCAAAAGAGTTTTTACTGTTCTTTATTTTGTACAATTTATTATTTTATTATTTCATATAAAAATACTTTAAATATTGTTTTACAACAGTTTAAAATATTTTTTGATGACTAGTTTTGTGTATATGGTATGAAATACAGTATTTACAGGTATTTTTCTTTCATTTTCTGTACTTTTTAGGTGTACTTTTACCTCAGTTTACCTGCTTTTAATCTTAAATATTTGTGGCATTGCATTATTATTGCATTACTTTTATTTACTATTAAATCCATATGTAACCCCTAGTTTGTAAATTTTAACAATTTCTTTTTTAAATAATTTAAAAAATATTGTACTTTTAAAGTTTCTACTAAATTCTTTTTCTAATTCTCTTATTATATTTTTTTCAACACTCATAATTTAATTTTTCCTTTCTTTTGTTTTTTAGAAAAATTTAATTATTTAAGTTACTTTATCACTTTTCATATACTTTTACCTCACTTTCATAAAATTTTTGTAAAATTTTTGATTTTTTCTACAAAAGTGAGTTATAATAGTATTAACTACTTTTGTAGTAGGTACATAGTATCGAATCACGATTTTTTGTTAGCTCTCTTGAGTTAATTCGCTAGGTGGTTCGGTACTATTTCTATACCCTCTATAATATAAGATTAAAAAAGTGATACAAAAAGTTGCATATTTTTAAAATTTTTTTTGATTTTTTTTATTTTTTATAAACTGGTAGCATATTTTATTTGTATATGCTATTTTTTTGGGTTCAGATTTTTCGACAATTAAATATAAATTTTGACCTATCTTATAAATTTTTTATTGACTAAAAATTGTATTTTTGATATAGTATGTATAATCATTTATCGAATAAAAATCCTCTTGACATCATGGCATAAACTAGCAGTTGAATAACTGCTAGTGGAGACAACAGTTTTCAACTGTTAGTACTATACTTTGAAGGAAAGGAGGATTTACATATGACAGAAATATGTTTACTGTTATTGTCTCTAGCTATAGTTTTAGCTTTAGTGCTAGCTATAGTTGTTGTTCTAAAAAATGGAAAGCTTCGTTTTCTGTGTAAAAAGGACAAAAAAGAAGATGCTCTACTTGTTGAAGCAGAACATCAAGACAATTTAGATAAGTGATTATTAGGAGCTTCGGCTCCTATTTTTTATTGAAGAATGTGCCACTAACACAAACTCCACAAACGATAGTGATGAGTAAGGATTTTATCCTTGCTCATATTTTATTAACTATTATATATAATACTTATTCTTATGTGTCAATAATTATTACATTTCTTTTGTGTTACATTTCTGTTACAGAATTGTAACATTTCTTCCCCTATCTGTCAATATTATAGCATATATTTTAATTTTTTTCAAGTCGGTCGAACAGTCAATTTTTCGTCCATTTTCGGCTATTTTTCGGCTTTTTATTTTCGTTTTTAAGCCTTTTTAATTTTTTATCTATATACTTATATAGCTTGATTTTACTGCATTTGGGCATAAAAAAAAGAGGCTAGGTTAGAGTTTAATCCAACCTAGCCGTATTTTATACTACTGTTATTTTAAATGCTTCTAATCTTAATGCTTTTCCTTCTGTTCCTAACTTAATTTCTGTTCCTTCGCTTTTTGGCATCCAGCCAACATCTTGTATATGTTCTTCTGCTCTTAAAACTTTATTGCTTTTTATTTCTATTGCTTCTATTCTTTTATTTTGCCCTGTTGTTCCTGCCATTTCTCCATTATTTTTCCAGTCTTGCCAGCCTATGTCTTCTATGTGAACTCTATATTTTAAATCTAAACCATTGTTACCCCACAAGTAAATAGCTTCCATTTTTCTACCTTCTCCTGTTGTTCCTGCTTCTTCTGAGGCATCTCTTACATCTTGCCAACCTAAGTTTTCTAGATGTACTCTATATTGTAGGTCTGGTATTTTCTCTACAACTCCTGTTATTTTGGATTGGTCTTTTGCTCTTAAAACACCTAAAAATCCTTTATAATTATGATTTACTTTGTGTACTGTTTTACTTCCCCAGTTTAAATCATGACTGTAAAAGTTTGATGTATTTCCTTCTCCTGTTGCAATTGCTATGTGTCCATATGTATTTCCTAAACCTGCTCCCCAAACAACTATATCTCCTTTTTTAGGTACAAAAGATGCTGTATTTGCTATCCTATCAAAACTATTTTTTAATGGTAGGTTATTAAAGTTTTCATAGTAGTCTTTAGCATTTCCCCATGCTCCTGCTTTTATTCCAAATACTTTATCTAAATACATTTTTGCTAAGTCTACGCATTGTACTCCGGACACTCCATCATAATCAAAACTTTTCCCGTTATATGCATTGATAAATTCACTGTAATTCACTGTTTTGTTCCTCCTTCTTTATTTATTTTTAATATTTATTAAATCTGCTATACCACCTGCTCCCATACAAGCTACAACACACAAAACTATAGATTGCAATAAGTTTGGTTCTATTCCTGTAAAATAACATACTAATGCACTTATTATTCCTATTATTACGTTTTGTATAGGTATATATTTATTTGGTATGCTATCTACAAATATTTTTGTTATAGCTCCAAAAATATATGCAATTATTGCTATTATAATTACATAAGTTATCTCCATGGCTAGTTCCCCCTTTCCAATAGAATATCCACTTTTTTATCTGTACTTTCCATTTGCTTTTGTAAGAGTTCTAAGGATTTTGCTGTATTAAGGTTTTGTTGTTGCATTTCTAATAAACAACTAGATATGGTTTTTGTTGTATTTTCTACTACTGCTAGAGTTGTCTTTATTGTTTCTTGATTTTCTGTGTTTCTTTTTTTATTTACTACATAATCCCATATAAAAACAATAATTATTACTGCACTTACACCATAGTTTAATATTATTTGTCCAATTTGGTTTATTTCTTCCATGTTCTTAGTTCCTCCTCTAACATATTTACCTTCTCTTCTGTTTGCAAAATCCTGTTTTCTACTTGTTTCCATCTTTCATTTCCACTTTCTTTTCTTGCTTCATAGTCACTCATTGTGTTTAATGTAGAAAAGATGTTTATAATTATAAATATTAAGACTAATACTAGTCCTGTTACAACTATTTTATCCTTCTTTTCCATAGACTAGCCCTCGCTTTCTACAGTATCTGTAGTTTTTTCTTCTGTCTCTGTTTCTTCTACTATTTCTTCTACTTTGTATTTTTCTTCTACTTTTAAAGTTAAACTTGTATATTCTTCATCATTTATTTTGTTCATTGCATAAAATACATCTAATTTGTTTTGTATTTCCTCTTTGTTTTTATAGAATTTCTTTTCTATTAAATTGTTTAATAAGTTTACTAACATTTTATTCTACCTCCTTAATTAAATCTTGTTCTAGATTATCTAGTAACATTGCACTTGTTTGTGTTGTACTTAATAATTCTTTTATTTCGTCTATCTCTTCTTGCATTTTATTGTTTACATTTTTTAAGTTTACTGGGTATATTGCTTGTAACAATGCTATGTCTTCT
>CAJFJM010000041.1 GCA_904384245.1 uncultured Clostridia bacterium | reverse complement strand
CACCTTCCTATTTTGTCTATATTTTCTATTTTTATACATCTAGGGTGAAATATTCGTTTCTAAACTTTTAAGGTGATTTTATCATAAATTAAATACAATACAAAAATGTTTAACTTGAAAATTATGTTGATTTATAGTATAATATAAATGATATAGGTAAGTCCTGTGTCGTTTACCCATTTATCACTAATTAGTGAGAGGATTTTCCTCTGACTTTTTGGTTTTACATATATGTTACTATCAACAATAAAAGTATTTAAGGAGGAAAAAAATATGGTAAGTCTTTTTTTTATTTTGTTTGTTGCATTAACAGTATTTTTTGGCGTAATGAATGAAAAGAAAGAAAAAAAGAGTTTAAAAGAGGCAAAGACCTTTTATCATTATGATGACAAAGTGCATATTTCATTATACAAGAAATTAGCATTTTTCTTTGGTATAGCTTCTGTAATCTTTTTTATATGGGTATTTAATCTTGCCAACACAGTAGGGACTGGGCATACAATTGATAGCAAGATTTCAATGTATGAAGAAGAAAATAAATCCATAGAAAATAGTATAGATATTACTGTAAAAAGTTTTATGGATTATGAAGCAAGTACATATCAAGAAATAAAAGATAAAGATGGTATAGATCTTGTGGCTCTTTTTCCAAAATTAAAATCAGATACTTTGGTGCAAAAACAAATTGAGGTTTATCTTGCTAACAATGATAAACTCAAAGAACTAAAAGAAAAGAAAATTGACTTGTCAAAGGCAAAATGGGAGTTATACTTTGGCAAGTAACAAACTAAAAAAGAAAATTATTTCTTTTCCTCGAAAGAGGTTTCTTTTTTTTTATATTTCCAAATCCCATTCTTTCTCTCTTTCTTCATGTTCTAAATGTTTTACAGGATCAATAAAAGTACGAGTTTATTCTTGAAAGTTTTTAAGTAATTCTTTTGACTCACCAATGCCAAATTTATGGCAAATCCAAACTATAAATTTATCAACTGTTTCATAAAATTTATCTATAATTTTATATAAACGAGTATTTTCTTTTTCTAACTTTTTAAATTTTCCTTTATACTCATGTTAAAATTCTTTAAAGACTCAAAAAATATATAATTGTAAATAATTTACATTTACTTGAATCGTGATATAACCCGATTTTGCCACTTAAAAAGGTTAAAAGCAGGACTTTTATATCCTGCTTTTATTGATAAATTAGCTATAATAGGCTATAGGTAAGGTTTTAAAATTTTGAAATTTATATACCTACATTTATATACCTATATGAAAATTTGTATATTTGTTTTTATGTCCTTTAATTCTCCTAATGTAAATAATTTTTTAGGGATATTTATGTTGAATGAATTAAGTATTATTTTTAAATCTTCATTTTCCATATTCATAAATTTATATAATTCATTTGGCATTAAGTCAACTTGCCATTTATTAAGTGCTTCTTGTATTCTAGTTCCATTTATTCCTGTTGTCCAATACATATCTTCCTTAATTTCTATTTGCTTAGAGTTGATAATTCTTTTTTGTATTATCCTTAGCATAATAAGTGCAATAAGGCATATTAGAAGGTGTGCTTCTATATGTTCTGGTGTTCGTACATAAAGAGGTCTTGTTTATAAAGTACTTTTCATAGTTCTAAATTGTTCTTCAATTTGCCTTAGTCCATGGTATTTATCGATAACTTCATTTTCTTCCATGTTTAATTCAGAAGTCACTATCTGATAATATCCTAAACTTTTTGTATATGCTTTAATTTTATCAAAGTCTAACATTGGCTTTATATCTGAGGAATTTAATATTTCACCAGTATTTTTATTTATATATTCTTTTTTCAAAAATTTTTGTATACTTTTATTTTGTAAACTTGTTAGTCTAAAACTTTCAGGAGCATTTTGTGATTTTTTTATAAAATCTAAAAATGATTTGTTTTCTTTTTCTGCCCTTTCTTAAAATTTTTTGCTCCAATAAACAACAACTTTTTCTTCGATAGTATGATTTACATTTTGCTCATCTTTAACACTTCTCTTTACTATTCTAGATTTATATTTAAAATTATCATTAACTTTAGTATAGCCATTATCATCCATAAATAGTCCCATTTGGACTATTGGAAGTTTTCTCTCTTCTTTGCAAACTCCGTTTTTTCTAATACCTTTTTTAATTATATTATCATTTTCATCTAAAATATCTTCATCTGGATTTTCAATTTCAAAGTAAAAATTAGTGACATCATAATAAATTATTTTAGTCGATCGATTAGCTTTTTTTACAAGATTAGTATTAATTCTTTTAATAATTTTGTTTTTATTTTCAAAGATAAAGTCTAAAGTATCATATACATTATCTGGGTTAAAATTATTTAATATTGGAACATAATAGTTATCATTCTGTTTTATTGTGGAAGATTTAGACGTAGGATTTAATAGTCTACCAAAAATTAAAAGTTTAGCAAATCCATAAACATCATATTTTATTTTTGTAAATCCTTTATATGAAGAAAACAAATTTCTTAAGCCAATTTCTTCTAATATTCTTTCAAGGAGAATATTAGAAAATATTTTTGGATTTCCAAAACAATCAGGACTTCCTTCTAAAATGTTAAATCTATGAACAAAAGGAAGATTTTCTTTATCACAAAATTTTTCTAAAGAAGAGATAATCGGTTTGCCAGCCTTAAAAGATTTTTTTAAACGTTTAACATATTCAGGTTTGCCATCATCAAATTTAGAAAGAGGACCAATGTTATATACAACTTTTTTTCGAGCTGTTTTAATTCCTTTAGAATTTAATACTCTAATACTTTTTACTAATTGAAGATAATCGATACCATTATTTTTAAAAGATTCTACATACATAAATATCTACTCCTTTGTATTATGACATATACTTATTATGCCTGGAAAACTTTTGGACTAAAATTACAAAGCCATTTCAGATAGCCTTTGCATGCATAAAGCGTTATTTGGATTTAGGAAAGATTGAAAAAGAGTCCGAAGGTAGATGGGAAAGACATGTAAAAATCCAAGAACTTAAGAACCAAGATGAATTAGAAGTTCGAAAAAGTCATTTTTTAAGTTTGAAATTTCAAATTATTTGTACTTTTCTTAGAACCAGTTGTGCAGGAAGTCGCGATGAATTGCAAAAACAGCCTAATGAGGTTGAGAACTCTCGAAAAGAATTTCAGAAGAATAAAGAAGAACTTATAAATATAGTTGAACAGCTTAGTGACTACGATGAAATTACTTTTGATGAAAATATTAAATCTGAAATTATTGCTTGGGAGTTCGGAAAGTTTGAAAGACAAGAAAAATTAACTGATTGGGAAAAAAGTTTTGTGGAATATATCCGTAATTTAGATATTATTTAATGTATCTTAGTTAAAAAGGTGAAATTTCTAATTCAAGAATTTCACCTTTTTAATTTTATACACTATTTTACATAAAAAGCCAATCTGGTGTTATACTTGAATTATGCTATTTACAGTGTGCTATAATATATTTCATAAATAAGTTTTTAAAATTAAAATCTTAAAAAAATATTAAATTTAACAAAAAAAGTTGCATAATTTTAACAATAATAGTATAATAAAAAAGGTAGTATAATATATATAATAAAAAGAGAGGTAGAAAAATGGAATATTTATATATACTAAGAGAAGCCTTAGTGTGGATAGTTACAATATTCTGGTTATATCAACTACTAATAAGTGTATGCTCACTTGTAAAATTAAAAGATAAACCATTAAAAGTAAAAAAAGACCATAGATTTATGGCAATAATACCAGCACACAATGAAGAAGCAGTAGTAGCAAATTTAATAGAAAGTCTAAAAAACCAAAACTATAACAAAGATTTATATGACATCTATGTTATAGCAGACAACTGCACAGACAGAACAGCACAAATAGCAAGAAATGCAGGAGCAATTGTATATGAAAGATTTGATCCAGACAAAAAAACAAAAGGATATGCATTAGACTGGTTTTTACAACAAAAAATAAAAGAAGATGCTCCATATGATGCATTATGTGTATTTGATGCAGATAATATAGTAGACAAAGATTTTATAAAAAATATGAATAAAAAATTATGCCAAGGAGAAGATGTAGTCCAAGGATATAGAGATATAAAAAATCCATCAGACAACTGGATAACAGCAGGTTATGCACTATTTTATTGGACAATGCACAGATTTTATCATTTAGCAAGATATAATGTAGGATTATCACCATTATTAAATGGAACAGGATTTATGGTAAGATTTGATGTGATAAAACCAAAAGGATGGAAAACAGTAACATTAACAGAAGATATAGAATTTTCATTACAAAGAATCATAGAAGGAAAAAAACTAGGATGGGCAACAGATGCAATTGTATATGATGAACAACCAACAGGATTTAAACAAAGTTGGTCACAAAGAAGTAGATGGACAGTAGGACATATTCAATGTATAAAAGAATACACAAAAAAATTAGCAAAAGCAGTAAAAGAACATAGAACAATGATGAATTTAGATGGATTCTTTTATATCATAGGAAGTATACCAATGTTTATAATAACACTTATCTTACTAGCAGCAAACTTCTTAATGTATGCAGGAAATGCAATAACAAAAGTAGACTTATTATTAAATATATTAAATTTCTTAATACCAACATTTCTTTTTCCAATTGCAACAGCATTATTTGTTATGTGGTTAGATAAAAGACCAATAAAACCAATGATAAAAGGAATATTATGTTATCCACTATTTATGGGCTCATGGCTATTGATTAACTTCAAATGTCTATTCAAGAGAAATACATCATGGGAAAAAATAAACCATGTAAGAAGCATAAAAATCAATGAAATGCCAAGTGCACAAGAAAATAAAGTTGAAACAGAAAAAGAATTGATTTAAAAAGTCAATTCTTTATTTTTAATAGAAGATTAGAAGAAAGGAAAACAAAAAATGAAAAAACCAAAAATAAGCATAAAAAATGCACACAAAATACTTATTTTACTAGGAATAATTTTTATACTATTAGCAGCATTTCATGAAGATATATGGTTTGACGAAAGTTATTCAGTAGCAATAGCAAATCATAGTTTTACAGAAATATGGACAATAACAGGAAATGATGTACATCCACCACTATATTATTGGATGTTACACATATTAGAACTAATCTTTGGAAGCAATGTAATAATATATAGAATATTCTCAGTACTAGCAATAGCAATAGTAGGAATATTAGGATATACACATATAAGAAAAGATTTTGGAGAAAAAGTAGGAATATTATTTTCATTCTTAACATTTTTCTTACCAGTAATGAGTACATACAGCCAAGAAGTAAGAATGTATTCATGGGCTTGTTTATTTGTAACAATAATCTCAATATATGCATATAGAATGTACAAAACAGTAAAAGAAAATATAGGAAAAGAAAAAGACACAAAATATAATAAAACACAATTAAAAAATTTAATAATATTTGGAATTTTTAGCATATGTTGTTGTTATACACATTACTATGCATTAGTAACAGCATTTGTAGTAAATTTAGCATTACTAATTTATTTAATAAAAAATAGAAAAGAAAGTGGAAATTTATTTAGAAACTTCATAATCTTAGGATGTATACAAGTACTTTTATATATCCCATGGTTATATTATTTAGCAGGACAAATGCAACATGTAGGGGGAGGATTCTGGATTACTTTAGGATTAAGCACAGCAGTAGAAGTACCAAGTTTCCAATTCAGAAGACAATTAGACACAGTATTTGCATTTAATGCACAAACAATAATTGCACTAGTAGCTTCAATTTTAATGTATGCATATATGATATATAGAATATATAAAGCAAAAAAAGAAAAAGAAGAAATGAGACCAGGAATACTTGCAATAGGATTATATTTAATAATAATTTTAATAATGCTTGCAATGTCACTAATACAACCAATACTATTTTCTAGATATTTACTAGTAATAACAGGACCATATATTTTCTTCTTAGCATATTTTATGTCAAAAGAAAAGAAAAAAATAATAACAGCAATAATCTGTTTAGTAATATTAGTATTAGGAACACTAAGCAACATAGAAAATATAAATATAAATTATGACCAAAGTAATATGAAACAAATAGAATATTTAAGAGAAAATATACAAAAAGATGATATAATAGTATATTCAAATATTGGAAATGGTGGAGTAATAGCAGCATTCTTCCCAGAGAATAAACAATACTTCTATAATGGAGCACACTGGGATGTAGAAGAAGCATATAAATCATATGGACCAGGAATGGAAACAATATATAGTTATGAAGACATATTAAAAGATTATCATGGAAGAATTTGGCTAATAGATTCAGAAAATATGGGGTTATATAATGAATTTCCAAAAGAAGGTATAACAGTACTAGAAGGACCAAAAAGATTTGATACAAAATACCAAAACTACATATATAATATCATGTTACTTGAAAAAAATTAAAAAAAGCTTGCATTTATTAAGAAAATCGGGTATAATAATAATGCATAAAAAAACAGGCAGAAGAGTGGGAACAAATCCCACTCTTAACTTTTGCCAATAAAAGGAGGTATAATTTGGCAAATATAGAAGAAAAAGTAGAAAAATTATTAGAGCCAAAAATACAAGAAATTGGTTATGAACTATATGATGTAGAATATGCAAAAGAAGGAAAAAACTACTTTCTAAGAATAATAATAGATAAACCAGAAGGAATAGACTTAAATGACTGTGAGAAAGTAAATAATGCAATAACAGATATGTTAGACGAAGCAAACTATATAAAAGAACAATACTTTTTAGAAGTATCATCACCAGGAATAGAAAGAGTAATTAGAAAAGAAAAACATTTAAAACAAAACATAGGACAAGAAGTACAAGTAAAACTATTTAGAAAAGATCAAAATGGAAAAAAAGAATATCAAGGAAAATTATTAGATTACACATCAGAAAATATAACAATTCAAACATCAGAAGAAAAAATAAATATAGAAAGAAAAAATATATCGCAAATAAGAACAATATATAGTTGGTAAAAAATATTAAAGAATACTGAAAGAATACTGAGAAATATAAAAAATATTTAAAGAAAATGAAGTTACTCCAATTGGAGTAGAGTAAAAATATAGTTAGTAAAAAATATAAAAGTATAAAAAAATCATTAAAAATAACGGGAATTTTAAAGGACCGTCCCCAAAATCCCTTCTAGGAGGGATTCCAAGGACCGTCCCTAAATCCCTAAAGGAGGAATGTAAAAAATGAAAGCTATTGATAATAAACAACTAATCTTAGCTTTAGAAGAACTAGAAAAAGAAAAAGGAATTAAAAAAGAATATGTACTAGAATCAATAGAAACAGCTTTAGTAACAGCTTATAAAAGAAATTTTGACTCTTTAGAAAATGTAAAAGTAGATATTGACCATAATACTGGAGCAACACATGTTTATGCTATTAAAGAAGTTATGGAACATGCAAATGATGATGCATTAGAAATTAGTTTAGAAGATGCTCATAAAATAAATAAAAGCTTACAAATTGGAGATTCTGTGGAAGTAGAAATTGTTCCAAAAGATTTTGGAAGAATTGCTGCACAAACTGCAAAACAAGTTATTATACAAAAATTAAGAGAATTAGAAAGAGAAATAATTTTTAATGAATTTAATGATAGGAAAGGAGAAATTGTTTCTGGAATTATTCAAAAAGCAGATCATAATATAGTTGTTATGGATTTAGGAAAATTAGAAGGTGTAATGCCATATAAAGAACAAATACCAACAGAACAGTATCATGTTAATGATAAAATAAAAGGATATGTGTTAGATGTAGAAAAAGGAGCAAAAGGAGCACCACAAGTTATAGTTTCAAGAAGTCATCCAGATTTTGTTCGTAAATTATTAGAATTTGAAATACCAGAAATATATGAAGGGGTAATAGAAATAAAAAGTGTATCTAGAGACCCAGGAAATAGAAGCAAAGTAGCAGTATATTCTCCAGACCCAAACATTGACCCAGTAGGTTCATGTGTAGGACAAAAAGGTGTAAGAATTCAAAATGTTATAAATGAATTACATGGAGAAAAAATAGATGTAATAGAATGGAATGAAGATCCAAGTATATATATAGCATCAGCATTATTACCAGCAGAAATTATGGCGGTAGATATAAAAGAAGATGAAAAATTTGCACAAGTAATCGTACCAGACAATCAATTATCATTAGCAATAGGAAAATCTGGACAAAATGCAAGATTAGCAGCAAAATTAACAAATTGGAAAATAGATATAAAATCAGAAACACAATTCAGAGAAATGCTAGAAAAAGCACAACAAGAAAATAACGAAACAGAAGAACAAACTAAAGAAGAAGTACAAGAAGCAGAACAAGCTGAACAAAAGGAACAAACAGAAGAAAAAGCTTAAAAATAAAGAGATAAATAAAAATGTTATAATACCAAAAAAAGGACATACAATAAAAGGGGGAATATCTATGAAAAGATTACCACAAAGAACATGTATGGGATGTAACACAAAAAAAGACAAAAAAGATTTAATTAGGATAGTTAAAAATAAAGATGGAGAAATAAGTATAGACAAAAACGAAAAAAAAGAAGGAAGAGGAGCATATATATGTAATAATATAGAATGCTTAGATAAAGTAATAAAATCAAAAAGACTAGAAAAAGCATTAGAAACAAAGATATCATCAGAAATCTATGAAAGTTTAAGAGGTGTAATTCTTGATAAATAATAAAATTTTAGGATTATTAGGGCTATCTGCAAAAGCAGGAAAAATATGCTTTGGAGCAGATAGTGTAGAAATGGAAATAAAAAAAGGAAAAGTATATTTAGTAATTGTAGCAGAAGACAGCTCAGAAAGAACAAAAAACAAAATAAAAAAACTATGTGAAGAAAAAAATATAGATATAATAATCTATGAAAAAATAGATAATATAAGTAAAGCTATAGGAAAATCTAATAAAGCAATAATTGGAATAAAAGATAGCAATATAGCAAATCAAATATCTAAAATATATAATGGGGGTGATTCTATTGGGTAAAATAAAAATACACGAAATAGCCAAAAAATTAGGCTTAGCAAGTAAAGAAGTATTAGATGAAGCAAAAAAATTAAATATAGAAGCAAAAAGTCATCTAAGTAGTGTAAGTGAAGAAGAAGCAAAACAAATAGAAGAAAATTTAAATAAAAAAATATCAAAAAACGAAAATAAAGAAAATAAGGAAGAATTAAAAAAAGAAAAGAAAAACAAAGAAACAGAAAAGAAAAAAGAAGAAAAAGCACCAGTAATAATAAGAAGAGAAGTAATTGTAACAGAAGAAGAAACAAATAAAGAAAAACAAAACAAAACAGAAGAGAAAAAAGAAACAGTAGGATTTGTAGAAAGAAAGAAAAATAAAGACTTTAATATAGTATATAGAAATAAGCCTAATAAGCCAATGACAGTAAGTGAATTATTTGGTTTAAAAAAAGAAGAGCCACCAAAAGCTAAACAAGAAGAAAAAATAGAACCAAAAGAGCAAAAACAAATTGAAAAAAATCAAATTAAAGAAAAAGAGAAAGAACAAACACAAGAACAGCCAATAAACCAACAAAAAGAAATAGAAAAACAAGTAGAAAAAACAAAAACAAACGACAAAGAAAAAGAAGAGAGCAATAAAATCCAAGGAGATAGTAAAACATATATGCAAACAAAAACAAATATAAAGCAACAAAATAATTTACAAAGAAGTAATAATTTTAATAATAACAGAGATAATAATTATAAAAACAGAAATAATGATAATAGACAAAATGGTAAATTTAATAATGAAAGAAATAATCGTCAAAATTCAAGAAATAACGGAAATAACAATGAGAATTTCAGACAAAATAATCGTTTTGGAAATAAAAGACCACTTGATGAAAAAGGAATAGAAAAAAACATAAAAAATATTATGTCTGTTGATGTTGCAGAAAAAGAAGTGACAAGAGAATATAATAACAAAAATATAGACAAAGACAAGCAAAAAAATAACAATAAATTTGATGAATCAAAAAGCAAAAAATCTAAAAACAGAAAAAATCAAAACAATAATTTTGACGAAGGAAAGCTAAAATCATTAAAACAAGCAAATAGATTATCAAATATGTTTGATGACCAAGATGGAGGAATGCTTGACTATTATGATTTAACAACTCAAAGAGGAAGAAGAGGAAAGAAAAAAGTCCAAAAAGGAGACGAAGAAAGAAATAAACAAAAAATCTTCCAATTAACAGAAATTGAAATTCCAGAAACAATAACAGTAAAAGATTTAGCACAAGAAATGAAAAAAACAACAGCAGATGTCATCAAAAAACTTCTAGGATATGGAATAATGGCAACAATAAATCAAGAATTAGACTTTGATACAGCATTTTTAGTAGCAGGAGAATTTGGAATTACAGCTAAAAAGAAAGAAACAATAACAGAAGAAGATATACTATTTGACGAATCTGAAGACAAAGAAGAAGATTTAGTAACAAGACCACCAGTAGTAGTTGTAATGGGGCATGTTGACCATGGAAAAACATCATTATTAGACACAATTAGAAAAACAAATGTAATAAGTGGTGAAGCTGGAGGAATTACACAAGCAATAGGTGCATACACAGTAAAAGTAAATGACAGACAAATAACATTCTTAGATACACCAGGACATGAAGCATTTACAGCAATGAGAGCAAGAGGAGCACAAATAACAGATATAGCAATACTTGTAGTAGCAGCAAATGATGGAGTAATGCCACAAACAGTAGAAGCAATAAACCATGCAAAATCAGCAGGAATTCCAATAATAGTAGCAATAAACAAAATAGACTTACCAGACAGCAATCCAGAAAAAGTTAAACAAGAATTAATGCAATATGAATTAGTACCAGAAGAATGGGGAGGAGACACAATATGTGTACCAATCTCAGCAAAAAATAATATAAACATAGATCAATTATTAGAAATGGTACTACTAGAAGCAGATGTTTTAGAATTAAAAGCAAACCCACACAAACAAGCAAAAGGTGTAGTAATAGAAGCAAGACTTGACAAATCAAGAGGAGCAATAGCATCAATGCTTGTACAAAGAGGAACATTAGACGTAGGAGACACAATAGTAGTAGGTTCATCAATAGGAAGAATAAGAAGCATGGTAAATGATAAAGGTAAAAAAGTAAAATCAGCAGGACCTTCAATGCCAGTAGAAATAATGGGACTAACAGAAGTACCAGAAGCAGGAGACACATTCTATGAAGTAAAAGATGAAAAAACTGCAAAACACCTAATAGAAAGAAGAAAACGTCAAGCAAGAGAAAAATCAATAAACAACACAACAAAAGTAACATTAGACAATTTATTCAGTCAAATGGAACAAGGAAACTTAAAAGTACTAAACATAATAGTAAAAGCAGATGTACAAGGTTCTGTAGAAGCAGTAAAACAATCATTAGAAAAATTATCTAATGAAGAAGTAAAAGTAAAAGTAATACACAGTGCAGCAGGAGCAGTAACAGAATCAGATGTAATGCTAGCAAAAGTATCAAATGCAATAATAATAGCATTTAATGTAAGACCAATGCAAGCAGCAAAAGAAATGGCAGAAAGAGACGAAGTAGAAATAAAACAATACTCAATAATCTACCAAGTAATAGAAGATGTAGAATCTGCAATGAAAGGAATGCTAGATCCTAAATACCAAGAAAAAGTAATTGGAACAGCAGAAGTAAGACAAACATTCAAAATATCAAATGTAGGAACAATAGCAGGAGCATATGTATTATCTGGAAAAGTAGAAAGAAATGCAGGAGTAAGAGTAATCCGTGACAATGTAGTAATACATGATGGTAAACTAGCAACACTAAAAAGATTTAAAGATGATGTAAAAGAAGTAACAAAAGGATTCGAATGTGGAATGCAAATAGAAAACTACAATGACATAAAAGAAGGAGACACAATAGAAGTATACATCATGGAAGAAATAAAAAGGGATTAAGGGACGGTCCTCAAAATCCCTCCTAGGAGGGATTTTAGGGACGGACCTTAAAAAATTCACACAAAAAGCAAAACTAAAAATATATTTTTTAGTAAGAGGAGATGAAAAAATGCCAAACAAAAACAACAACAGAATAGGTAGAATAGACGAAGAATACAAAAAAGTATTAAGTCAAATTATAGGTTATGAACTAAAAAATCCTAATGTAACAGGGTTAATTAGTGTAACAAAAGTAAAAGTTACACCAGACTTAAAATATGCAAAAGTATATGTAAGTATAATGAATTCAAAAAATATAAAAGAAACAATGGAAGGATTAAAAAAATCATCTGGATTTATAAGAACAGAACTTGCAAAAAGAGTAAACTTAAGAAATACACCAGAATTAACATTTGAAATAGATGATTCAATAGAATATGGAGCAAAAATCGATTCAATACTAAAAGAAATAATACCAGAAAAAAACGAAGAAAATAAAGATAAATAGGAGTTGAAGAAAATGACTTTAGATAACATTTTAGAAGAAATTCAAAATGCACAAAGTATTCTAATACTAACACATGAATCACCAGATGGAGACGCAATAGGAAGTTCACTAGCAATGAATTTAGCACTAAAAGAATTGGGAAAAAATCCAGATGTAATAATAAGAGAATTTCCAAGAACATTTGAATTTTTGCCAGGAAGTAAGGATGCAAAAAAAGATTCAGATATAGAAAACTATGATTTAATAATAACACTAGATTGTACAGATTTAAAAAGACTTGTAGGAAATGAATATGCAGAAAAAGCCAAAAAAATCATAAACATAGACCATCATGGAAGTAATGCAATGTATGGAGATATAAACTTTGTAAATCCAGTAGCACCAGCATGTTGTGAAATATTAGTAGGAATGTTAGAATATTTTAATATTCCAATTGATATCAACATAGGAAGTTGTATATTAGCAGGAATAATAACAGACACAGGAGGATTTAAATACTCAAGTGTAACAGCAGAAACATTTGAATTTACAGCAGAGCTACTTAGAAAAGGTGTAAATGTATCTGAAATATATAGTAAAGTTTTAGAAACAAGAACAAAATCAAGTTTTGAATTATTAAAAAGAAGTATGAACAGATTAGAACTATTAGAAGATGGAAAAGTAGCATTTACATATATAACAAAAAAAGATGCAGAAGAAG
This sequence comes from uncultured Clostridia bacterium, assembly GCA_904384245.1. Classification (GTDB taxonomy): domain Bacteria; phylum Bacillota; class Clostridia; order TANB77; family CAG-508; genus CAG-269. The sequence continues at coordinate 397 of CAJFJM010000041.1, read as the reverse complement.
TAAATGCAGAACCAGGAGACCAAGAAGGAATTGTAGAAAATGGAAGAAGTATAGAAGGAGTAAAAATATCTGTTCTATTAAAACAAAGAGAAGATGAAAACTACTACAAAGTATCAATGCGTTCAAATGGAAACATAAATGTGTCAGACATATGTTATGTTTTTGGAGGAGGAGGACATCCAAAAGCAGCAGGAGCATTAGTACAAGGAACAGTAGAAGAAGTAAAAGAAAAAATCCTAAAAGAAATAAGAAAGGTATTATAACAAAAAAATAAAAACAAACAAAAAAATAAAAACAAACCGGAAATTTCATTTGAAATGCAACAAAAATTTCATAAAAAAGTAAAAGAACAGTAGACAGGAGTAAGCAAAACTCGTATAATATTTTTGTTCAGAAA
>CAJFJM010000040.1 GCA_904384245.1 uncultured Clostridia bacterium | reverse complement strand
AATTTTTGTGTGATTGGAATGCTTGTAGCCCTTCTTAAGATAAAATAAATGAGGAAGCGCGAAGTATGTAGCGAGAGGCTCGTTTGTTTTATCTTTAGATTATCCATATAATTTTTCTAGTACTATTATGAACATTGCATGTGACCAGCCTAGACCTATTACCCAGTTTGGTTTTAGAGTGCTATTGTCTACTTGTTCTCCTAGGAAATAGTGTTTTCCACATGTTTTTACTACAAAGTCAAATGTTTCTTTGGCTTTTTTCTTTTCTCCTGCTTCTAAGTAGTATAGTGTCATCCATAGGTTTGCTATTGGCCATGGATTTCCATTTCTATAGTGGTCTTGTTCAAATCTTTGGTATCCTCCTGTGTATGTTCTTATACTTAAGTTTATTCTTTCTACTGTGTTTTGCATTTTTCTTTCTTTTGCTTTTACTACATTAAATGGCACTACTAGTCCTAACATACTTATGTCCATTTTTTTGTCTTCTGTGTTTCTTACATATGATTTTTTTTCTTCATCATATAAATTTTCATTTATATATTTTTTTATTCCTTCTTGTAGTTTTTGTATTGCTTTTTCGTTTTTGCTTATTTTTTCTTCTTTTAATCTGTTATTTTCAAATCCTGATACATTTTTGTCTAAGACTTTGTATATGTTGATAATGCTTTCAAATGCTGAATATATACTTGCTAGTGAGTATAAGTGTATTCCTTCACACATTTCCCATAGGTCATAACTTATGTGATATTTATGTCCTTCTTTATGATATTCTTTTTCTAATTCTTGTTTTACTATGTCTTTTTCTCTTTCTTCTTCATCTTCTAGTCCTAGCCAATCTTTTACATATCTTTTTAAAAAGTCTATTGCTTTTTCACACATTTGTAGATTGTCTTTTAGGAATTTTTCGTTTTTTGTTTTTTGGTAATGTGTCCATACTCCATATACTACACTTGCTGTTTCGTCTATTTGGTATCCCCAACATGGTGCTAGCTTTCCATCAGTATAAAAACGTTGCTCCCACATTCCATTTTTACTTTGTGTTTTTTTGCAAAATATTTTATAGAATTTTTCTGATTCTTTTGTCATATCTAATATGTCCATTGCTCTTGTTATAAATATTGCATCTCTTGGCCAGCAATATGCATATCTTCCACATTGTGTTCTTTTTTCATCTACTTCTGCTGCTGCTATTATTCCTCCTGTTTCTTGGTTTGTTAGTAATGGGAATAATAATATACTTCTTTTGTATATTTCAAATATTTGCTCTTCATAACTATTTTTGGGCTCTTTTAGATTTAAACTATTATGTCTTTTTAGATATTTTCTCCAATAATTTTTTGTTTCTGCATATTCTTTTTCATAGTCAATCTTTTTTATTCTGTCTATTTCTTTTTCTAGGTCTGATATATTTTTGTTTTCATCTATTAAAATACATATTTGTAGTTCTTTCTTTTCTTTTGGTTTGATTGTTCCTATTTCAAAACTTATACTTGAATCTTTTGACATTCCTATATAGTCTTTATCTTGTATTTCTCCTCTTTTTATGTTGTTTATACTTCCATTTATTTGATGTCTTTTTATTTCTTTTCCTTTTGCGAATGTTGATATTGTAAAATCATGTGAGTATTGTATCATTCCTCCATCTGTTATTCTACAACTTACCATATTATTATCGTCTGATAATAGTTCTGAATGGATATAAAATTCTGTGTTTAAATCTATGTTTCCTTCATTGAAAAATATATATTTTTTTGCTAATACATTTTCTTTTATTAGCATATAATCTGTTTGTAAGATTTTTAGATTGAAGTATGTGTTTGTTACTTCTGTGTTTAATACATTTGTGTCTGTATCATAATATTGCATATATACATTGTTTATGTCGTCATGTAAGTATATTACATCTGAATCATTTATTTTTACTCCTGTATGAAAATAGTTTATATATTGTCTATTATCTTTACTTGGGAAATATAATCTTTGTAACTCTCCTTTTAGAGTGTATGTTGCAAGCATATTTTTATTTCCTATTATTGCTTCATTTAGATATTTATTTTCCATCTTTTTTTCCTCTCTTATTATTCTCATTATAATTTTTAGCCTTCTATTACATTTAATATTTGTTTTTCTAAATCTTTTATCTTTTCATTTATTCTAAATACATCTTCATCTCTTAACTCTTTACTATCCATATCTTCTCTTACTGCTAGTTCCATGTCTTTCATTTCTTCTTTTAGTTTTTCTAGTCTAGATATTACTTCTGTTTTTAGTGTTACTGGTATCTTTCTTTCTGCTTTGTGTGTTAATGTTACTGTTTGACTTAGGTCATATGTTTCTCCAAAATCTGCTATTGTTACTGGTAAGTTTGTTTCTTCATCTATTTTATTTTTTAGTACTTCTTGTGATTCTTCTTCTCCATGTACTAAAAAGATGTGTTTTGGTTTTTCTATAAATGAATATATAAAATTCATAAGTCCTTCTTGGTCTGCATGTCCTGAATATCCTTCTATATATTCTATTCTTGCATTTACTGCTATTTCTTCTCCAAATATTTTTACTTTTTTTGCTCCATTTACTATATTATATCCTAGTGTTCCTGGTGCTTGATATCCTACAAATAGTATTGTGCTTTTTTGGTTCCATAAATTATGTTTTAGATGATGTTTTATTCTTCCTACATCACACATTCCACTTGCTGATATTATAATACTTGGTGTTGGGTCTTCATTTAGTGCTTTTGATTCATCTGCTGTCATTGTAAATTTTAGTCCTGGAAATTCTAGTGGATTTTCTCCTTTTGATATTTCTTTTTGTGTATCTTCATCAAATAAATCCATGTTTTCTTTAAATACTTCTGTTGCTGATATTGCAAGTGGACTATCTACATATACTGGTACTCTCATTAGTGTTTTATATTTTCTTCTAAATTCTTCATCTTTTCTAATGTCTTTTAGTTTATCTATTTCATATAATATTTCTTGTGTTCTTCCTACTGCAAATGATGGAATTACTACTGTTCCTCCATTATCTAATGTTTCTGATACAATATTTAAAAAGTCTTCTGCTTTATGGTCATTTCTTATGTGTAATCTACTTCCATATGTTGATTCCATTACTAAATAGTCTGTGTCTTCTATCATTGTTGGTTCATTTAATAATGGTATATCATTGTTTCCTAAATCTCCTGTAAATACTGTTTTTATTCTTTTTCCATTTTCTTCTACCCATAATTCAATTATACTTGAACCTAGCATATGTCCTGCATCATTAAATCTTGCATGTATTTCTGGTGTTATATCTATTATTTCATCATATTTTACTGGTTCAAATATTTCTAAACATCTTAATGCATCTTCTGCTGTATATAGTGGCTGTCTTGCTTCTTCTCCTTTACGCATTCTTTTTCTGTTTTTCCATTCACTTTCTTGTTCTTGTATATGTCCACTGTCTGGAAGCATTAAGGCACAAAGGTCACAAGTTGCTTTGTGTGCATATATTTTATTTCTGTATCCTTCTTTGTATAATTTTGGTATTCTTCCAGAATGGTCAATATGTGCATGTGTTAATAGCATAAAATCGATTTCTTTTGGATCAAATTCAAAGTCATTATAATTTTCTTCTTCTAATTCTGCTTTTCCTTGAAACATTCCACAATCTACTAAGAATTTTTTTCCTGCTGCTTCTATTAAATAGTTTGAACCTGTTACTGTTTTTGTGGCTCCTAAAAATGTTATTTTCATAATTATATCAATCCTTCTTTAAGGTATAAAACTGAATACGTATTTCCTAAATTAAACATTATTCAGTCTTATTTTCCTTATTATTTTATTTACAATCTTTTTATTTTTATACTAATTAAATGATTGTATAAGAAAAATTAGTATTTTAAATTTTATTCAAAAACTTTTATTCTTTTATTAACTTTAATTTTAAATTCTTTTGGTTGAATTTCATCTTTATTACCTATTTCTATTTTATTTTCAAATAGCTTTTCATCAAATAATTGTAAGTATATTTTATCTTTTTCTTTTATTAATTTTAGTTCTGCATTTTCTAGTTTTATTATTCTTGATGTAAATATATTTTTTAAGATTTTATATTCTAGTTCTTCATTTTTTGCTATTTTTGTTAGAATTTTTAGTTCTTGCGCTTTATTTATTATTACTTTACTTGTTTCTTCTATGTCTTTTCTTAATTTTTCTATATCAACTATTCTTTTTTCTGTATTAAAAGGTAATAAGATATAATATCTATATTGATATATTATTTTTAGAATCTGTTGTTTTGTAGTTGCATTTTGTACATCTTTTTGTAAGCATTTTAAGAATATTTTTTGTATTTTAATTAGTGAGGTTTCTATTTCTTTTTCTACTTTTTCTTCTTCATCTATTATTTTTAAATATTCATATTTTTGTTCTAATTCTTGTTTATATTTTACAAAATTGTGTGGATTTAGTTGTTTATTTAATTCTTCTATTTTGTCAAATAATTCTTCTCTTTCTTTTACCATTATTTTTGCAAGTATCCTTATACTGAATATTTTTTTGTCTAGTGGTAATTCTTCATTTCTTTTTATATATTCTGCTTCTAATTGTTCTTTGTTATTTAGTATTGTATCAATTTCTCTTATTTGATTTGTGATTTTTGTTTTTTCTATTGTTAATTCTTCTACAAATTTTTCTTTATTTTCTATTTTTTTAAATTTATCTTCTAATTGTTTTTTAGTTTTTATAAGTCTGGCTTTTGCTTCTTTATTATATTTTACTTCTAATAATACTGATATTTTTGATAATAATTTTGTTATTTTATTTTTTTCTTCTTTTCCATATTTTTCTTCTATATTATTTTTTAATTTTTCAAAATAATCTAACATGAATTCTGTGTTGTTTACCCATTTGTTTAAAAATTGTTCTCCTAATAATATTCTTAAATTTTGATATATTAGATTATGTGATATACTTTCTATTTCTCTTGATAGTGTTGTCCAAGAATATCCATTAAAATCTCTTAATGGTTCACACATGTTTATACTACTTCCTACATTTATTAGGTCTGATAGTGTTTCATCTATTATATAATAATCACTTTTTAAGATTCTGTCTTTTTTTGCTATTTTAGCAATAGAATATAATAATTTTCTTTCTATTGGATAACATTGTATTTCTTTTTTTTCTTTATTGACTAAAAATGTTCTATTTTTTCCAATTTGATTTTCTTGTGTATTCATATGAATTATTCTTATATGGTCACATTTGTTTTTTATTATATTTATATAATTTTGTATATATTCTTCTTTTGTTTCTACATCCTGTTTTACTATTTCTAAATCTTTGTATGCTGCTTCTATTTTATATAATATAGTTAGTAACATACTTCTTGCTGTTTCATCATAATCTTTTTTTTCTATAATTGTCTCTAATTCATTATTATAGTCTCTTTTGACTATCTTTTCTAATAACTTGTCTTTTTTCTTCTGCAATTTTAAATTCCCTTCTTCCGTTTTCTCATTTACTCCTATTTATTTTATATGATTATACTTTTTTTATCAATATTTTTTATAAATTTATTTTATTTTAATTTAATTTATGGTATTATTTACTCTGTCACTCGTCAACTGAACAAAGGGAGGGGAATATGGATATAATTATGTTTATATTTCTTGCTGTCGGTATTGCTTTGTTTATCTTCTTTGCAATCTCTCACTTCATAGCTCAAAATGATTTGTATAGAACGCGAAGCAGTTATAACAAAGACCAGTTAAAGAAATATCGGTTTTACCAGGTGATTTCCATCATCATCATAATTATTACAGTCGTTTATTTTTTACGACAAAAATAATGATGCTTTGATAGGATATCGCGAAAAAGCCGTGGAAATTTTTTCCACGGTTTTTTCGAACTTCTTAAATTTTTTGATTCTTATCTATTTTAATATAATTACTATCTTATTATATAATAATACTTTAAATTTCTTTAATTTCATATTTATAAATTTTAAGAAATACTTTATTAAATTATGTTTCTTGATTATTTGTTCCTGCTCCTGTTCCCATTTTTAATTCATTTAATTTTTCAAGTGTCATTAAAACTTCTCTTGGCTTGCTTCCTTGATATCCAGAAATTACTCCTCTTTCTTCCATTTGGTCAATTATTCTTCCTGCTCTTGCATATCCTACTTTAAATCTTCTTTGTATAAATGATGTTGATGCTTGTCCTGTTTCTACAACTGTTTGTATTGCATCCATTAAAAATGGATCTGTTTCGTCATCTTCTGCTTGTTCTTGTGCTAATTCTTTTTCTGTTTTATTATTATTTTCAATACTTTCTAATATGTCTTCATTGTATGTTGCTGTTCCATTTTGTTTTACAAAGTCTACTACTTTTTCTACTTCGTCATCTGATATGAATGCACCTTGTACTCTTACTGGTTTTGGTGCTCCTGATGGGAAGAATAGCATATCTCCTTTTCCCAATAATTTTTCTGCTCCAACACTGTCTAAGATTGTTCTAGAGTCTACTTGTGAAGATACTGCAAATGCTATTCTTGATGGTATATTTGCTTTAATTAGTCCTGTTATTACATCTACTGATGGTCTTTGTGTTGCTATTACTAAATGCATTCCTGCTGCTCTTGCTTTTTGTGCTAAACGGCATATTGCTTCTTCTACATCTTTTGCTGCTACCATCATTAAATCTGCAAGCTCATCTACTATTATTACTATTTGAGGAAGTTTTCCAATTCCTCCTTCTTTTTCTATAGCTTTATTATATCCTTTTAAGTCTCTTACACCTTTACTTGCAAATTTATTATATCTATCGTCCATTTCTTGTACTGCCCATGCAAGTGCTCCTGCTGCTTTTTTAGGGTCTGTTACCACTGGGATTAAAAGATGTGGTATTCCATTATATACAGAAAGCTCTACAACTTTTGGGTCTACCATTACAAGTTTTACTTCACTTGGTTTGGCATTATATATAATGCTTGATATTATTGTATTTATACATACACTTTTTCCTGAACCTGTTGAACCTGCAATTAAAACATGTGGCATTTTTGCTATATCTGCTAATTGAATATTTCCTGCTACATCCTTTCCTAGAGCTACTGTTAATTTTGATTTATTATTTTGAAATTCCTCACTTTCTAATACTTCTCTTAAATGTACAGATTCTTTTTCTTTGTTTGGAACTTCTATACCTACTGCTTGTTTTCCTGGTATTGGTGCTTCTATTCTTATTGTTTCTGCTGCTAAGTTTAATGCTATGTCATCTGCTAAGTTTGCAATTTTACTAACTCTTACACCTTCTGCTGGTTTTAGTTCATATCTTGTTATTGCTGGTCCTACAGATACATTTTCTACTTTTGCTGATACTCCAAAACTGTATAATGTTTTTTGTAATTTTGTTGCTGTATCTGTTAATGCTTTTGCTCCACCTTTTATTGTCTTTTTACTTGGTTTGCTCAATAGTGTTACTGGTGGATATTCATAATTTTCATCCTCTACTTCTACTGCATGTTCTAATTGTAATACTTCTTTTGTTTTTTCTTCTTTTTTCTCTTCTTCTGTTTTAAATAAATTACTTTCTATTACATCTGGCTCAGTTTTTTCTTTTTGCAACATTCCCTTTGTTTCTTTTGTTAGTGGTGTAAGGTCATCATTTTCATGATTATATTTTTTTCTTTTATCACGTGGTTCATCTTCTACAATTCTTCCACCAAAATTGATTTTTATTTGTTCTGGCTCATCATCTGTTCCAACTTGTGTATGCAATATTCTTTGTCTTTCTAATTCTTTTTCTCCTCTTACTCTACGTTTTTCTTCTCTTAATTCTGCTCTTTCTGCCATTTCTTCTTCTCTATTTTTTTGCATTTCTTCTTTATATGCTCTTCTTCTTTCTAGCTTTTCTTCTCTTTTATCTTGTGATTTTTCAACTAAATCATTTATCATATCTGATGTATTTATTCCAAACATAAATACTAATAAGACTACTGCTACACCTACACATGCAATAATTGCTCCTATTGTTCCTAGTAATTTTACTAATGGAACTGCAAGTACTGCTCCTATTGCTCCTCCTCCTGTTCCTGACATTCCTATATTATATGCGTCTTTTACAACTTCTGAAAGTTCTTTTGTATATGTTAATTCTCCAGATGATATTTGCAATGTACTCATTAGTACCATTATACTTATTAAGAATATTGTATATTGTATTAGTTTAGATTTTAATACATCTCTGTCTTCACAAGCAATTTTTATTGCTATTGCAAATATTCCTACTGGTAGTACATATCTAATAATTCCCATTAGTCCACCTAGTATTTCACTAAGTTTTATTCCTATAACTCCTGATTTTGTATATATTAAAACACCTAATAATATTGCAAGTACCATTAGTATTACTATTGCTAAATCTATTTTTGATGCTTGTTTTCTAGTTGCCTGTGCTCTTTTTCCTGTGTTTCTTTTTTTATAAGTTCTTTTTCTTGCCACTTTTTCTCTTCCCTTCTTTGAATGTTTTTTCCTTGGATTTTCAAAATTATTTTATATCATTTCTTTTAAAAAATCTATACTTTTTTATTATATTTTAAAAAAAGATGTTCTTTGAATAGGCGGTTTATTATATCTGTGAATGTAACTTCTATGCAAAAAAAAGGAACTCTAAAGTCCCTATTTTAATTCTTTTCTACTATTTTGAACTGTACGCAAAGTATTTTCTAAAGAATTATGCATTAAATTTAAAGCTTCACTCATATTTTTTTCTAGGTTATTTAATGTGTCTTGTAATACATTTTCTGTTGTTGCAAGTAAACTATCTGCATATTCTTTTGTTCCATTTGATATTTCTCTAGACATTTCATTAGCAGCCTCAATAATCTCTGTTTTTTGATCATAGGCTTTTCTTGTTATTTCATGTTCGTCTATCATTGCAATTATTCTGTTTTCTGCTTCTTTTATTATTCCATCTGCTTCTTTTTGTGCTTCTACTAGTATTCTTTGTCTTTCTTCTTTTACCCATTTAGCTTGTTTTAATTCATCTGGTAATTTTAGTCTTATTTCTTTTATTAAATCTAACATTTCTTCTTTTTCTACTAAACTTTTATTTGAAAATGGTAAATTCCTGCTTCCTTCTAATAAATCTTCCAAAGTGTCTAGTAATGTAAAAATTTCCATGGTTTTACCCCTTTCTTAATTACTCCTCTGTCTTTGTTTTAAAAATATAATCTCTGCTCTTCCATATTTTCTTTGGTCTATTATTTCTAATTCAATTTCTTTTAAACTCTCTTCTATTTCTTTTTTTCTATCTGTTTCTATCATTATTATACTATCTTTTGTAATCAATTCCTTTTTTAAAATTATTTTTATTGAGTTAATAGCACAATCTGATTCATATGGTGGGTCTATATATATAATATCTAATTTTTCTTTAATTTTATTTTCTAGTACTTTTTTATAATCATCTAAATATGTTTCTACATTTTGTTCTAAATGTGTTTTTTCTATATTTCTTTTTATTATGCTCATTGCTTCTTTACTTTTATCACATAATATTGCCTTTTTGGCTCCCCTACTTGCTGCTTCTAGCCCTATTGCTCCGCTTCCTGCAAATAAATCTAGAAATATACTATTTTTTACTTCATTTTGTATTATATTAAATATTGATTCTTTTACTCTATCTAAGGTTGGTCTTGTTGTATTTCCTTCTAGTGTATATAATTTTGTTCCTTTTGCTTTTCCACTTATTATCCTCATATTGACTATACCTCTATGTTAATATTTTATCGTTTTTTTTTATAATGTCAATAATATTCATATAATTGTAATATACATTTAACAGTTCTGTAATATACTCCCTATTTTGTAATATATTTCTCTTCTATTCTTTTTTTATTGACAATTAAAGAGTGCCCTTTAGCTTTATTGTAGGACACTCTTTTTTCTTTAGTTTTTTAATATGAAATTTTAAATATGAAAAATGTAAAAAAGATGCTTTATATTTAACAAAAGATGAATTATTCATCATTTTTGTTAACCTCTTTTAATAATTCTAATTGTGAAATCAGTAATGATTCCATTTTGGCTTTATATATATCAAATTGTTTTTTTATATCATCTACTTCTTTTTGTTTTTGTACGATTTCATTGTTTAAATCATCAACTTGTTTTTGTGCTGATGCTTTTGCTTCTTCTACTATTTGATCTGCTTTTTGTTTTGCTACATTTTTTACTTCTTCTGCTGTTGTTTGAGCCATTACTAATGTGTTTTGTAATGTAGATTCTATAGCTTTATATTGAACTAAACTATTGTTTAATTCTTCTACTCTATTTCTTAATTCTGTAACTTCTTTATAGTTTTTGCTATAGTCTTCTGTTAGTTCGTCTAGAAAATCATCTACTTCTTCTACATTGTAGCCATTCATCATTTGTTTTGCAAATCTTTTATTTTCTATATCTAATGGTGTAATCATTTTTTCCTCCTTAGATTATCTATTTAGTTTAAATTATTGTTTTTTAACCATGAAACAGATAATTTATTTCTCATTTCTTCTCTTCCCATATCATTTGTTATTTCATAATTTGAAGGTGCTACTAAAAAGATAGAATTTGATACTTTTTGTATGTATCCATCTAAAGCATAAACTCCACCACTAATAAAGTCTACTATTCTTCTAGCGACATCTTTGTTAACATATTCTAAGTTAACTATTACTGATTTTTTTTCTTTTAAAAATGAGCATATTTCATCTGATTGTTCAAATGTTGTTGGTTGTGATATTACCATTTTTATTGCTTGTCCTTGTACTTGTGATTGTGGCATTGACACAACTTTATTATTGTTGCTATTTTTTCTTCCAAATAATTTTTTATCTTCTACCTCTTCTTCATCATCTGTATAATCATATACATTTTCATCCTCGTACTCTTCTGGCTCTGCTGAGTCCATTCCAAATAAGTCCCACACTTTATTCATTAAAGCTCCTGACATAAAAAAACCTCCTAAAATTTACTTCCTTTGTATTGATGTTATAAGTATCTAATTTTTTTTTCAACTTGTCAATACTTTTTTAAAATGTAATAAATATTTAATATTTTTGTAATATTTCTGTAATATTACTTTTCCCTTTTTAATACACCAATTTGTTCTATTAATCAGTTTCCAAAATTCTAAAAATTAGCTATCAACTTTACTTAAATCTGGATTTAGCATTATTTCATCATAAACATATAATGTTTTATTATTAGCTATTTGAGAGTCTGTTAGTCCTAATTCCTTTAATTCTTCTGTGGTATAATTAGATACTATTGAATATTTTTCATTCTGTTTTTCTACATTTACTAATATTTTTGTTAAATATCCTGCTCTATTTCTAACAACATAATGTAATCCATTTTGTTCTATAATGGCTTGATTTGGTACTTTTAATCCTGAATAGCTCCACCATATTAAGTCAAATGATATTTTTCTATAATTTGTTAATTCTTCTATTTGTTTATCTATTTGTAATACTATTAAATTTTCTTCTTCATTTTCTTGTGATATATATGCTATTTCTGCATCTATTTCTGTATTATTTGACAATCTTATTTTAACATTATCTCCTATTTTGGCATTTTTTGCTTCTTGTGAACTTGAAATTGTTGCTATATAGCATTCAAAATTGTTTATTATTTTACCACATTCGTCACTTGTTGCTATTATTTTTCCTGTTTTTAAGTTTAATTTTTCTAAATATTCTTTTGTTAGTGTTGAAAAATTTTCTTTTGTTAATGTTTCTTCTAATCCATCAACTTTATATGAAACTATTCCACTTTCTGGTGCTGTTATATATTCTGCTCCTGAATTTAATTCGTTTTCAAGTGATGTTCTTTGGTCTTGTAATTGCTTTAAATATGATCCTGATGGACTTTTTTCTCCTATTATATTTGCTTTTTTTGTTACTAATTCATTTATTTCTTTTTTATATTCTGTTAATTTTGCTACATCTGTTGTTTTATTTAATAATTCTACTTTTTGGTCTATTTGATTTTCTAATAATTTTACATCAGATTGGTATGGACTTGTTTGTGTTGTTGCCATTGCTTCTTGTATCTTTTCATCTAAATCTGCTATTTGTTTTATTAAACTTTCTTCATTTTTACTATAATATCGGAATATTGATTCTCCTTTTGCTGCTTTTTCTCCTTCTGTTTTTATTTGTTCCATTCCATTTTTATAGTTTTCTCCTTTTACTACTGTTTCATCTCTTATTATGTATCCAATATCTGTTTCTTCTAAATATACTTTTCCTTCTTCTATTGTAAAAACATCAGTTGGCTCTTTTATTAACAAGTATATTGTATATCCTAGATAGCATACTATTAAAATTGCTATTATTCCTATTATTATCTTATTTATTTTTTTATTTTTCAATTTATTCCCTCCAAAATAATACTTATATTATTTTGCATTTCATTTGCACCATTTAGCCAAATTGTTTGCTTGTTTTTTCTAAACCATGTTAATTGTCTTTTTGCATAATGTCTTGTTTCTTTTTTTATCTTTTCTATCATTTCTTCTTTTGTACAATTTCCTTCTAGATATTCTACAACTTCTTTATATCCTAATCCTTGCATTGCTGTTGGAAATTTATTATATTTTTTTGATATTTCTTTTACTTCTTCTATTAATCCCTGTTCTATCATAATATCTACTCTTTTATTTATTCTTTGATATAGTTTTTCTCTATCCCAATTTAATGCAAAAACTTTGTAATCATATTCTACTTCTTTTTTTCTTGACTCTATTTCTTGCTGAGTTTTAGTTTTTCCTGTTGCATGATATATTTCTAAGACTCTAAGAATTCTTTTTGCGTCATTTTTGCTTATTTTTTCTATTGCTTGTGGATCTATTTGTTTTGCTTTTTCATATAGTTTATCTAACCCTTCTTTTTGAACTTGCTTTTCTAGTTCTTTACGATAGTTTTCATCAAATTCAATATTTGGGTATTCTATTTCATAAATTAAACTATCAACATATAGTCCTGTTCCTCCAACTATTATTGGAGTTTTTCCTTTTTTGATAATTTCTTTTATTGCCTTTTTAGCATCTATTTTGTAATCTGCAACACTATATCTTTCTTCTGGTGAAATAAAATCTATTAAATAATGTTTTATTTCTTGCATTTCTTCTGTTGTTGGTTTAGCTGTTCCTATATTCATATCTTTATATATTTGCATAGAATCAGCAGAAACAATCTCACCATCAATTTTCTTTGCAAGTTCAATTGATAAAGCTGTTTTTCCAGATGCTGTTGGTCCACAAATTACTATTACTTTATCCTTCATGTCTTTATTTAAGATGTTTTCATTTGGACATTTTTGTCCATTTTAGAATACATCTTTTCTCCCTTCTGTTTTTCATATTAATTTAAAATCTATTAATTTGTTTCTAAACCGTGTTGAATATTTACTATTCCTTGTTGTGTATCTTTCATATATCCACATTCAAATATTAAGCATATTACTAATATTGCTATCCATAATATTATTCTATTTCTAATTTGATTTTTTTCTAAATCTCCATTTTTTGCTTTTTCTAATATTTTTGCTAATTGTGGCATTATTATAATTCCATTAATTCCTGTAAAGATTGAAACTAACAGATTTCGTATTGTATTAGTTTCCTCTTGATGCTGATAGGGTATATTTTTTGCAGATATATTAAATGTAATTAGTGTTATTATAAATAATACTAATATTCCTACTATTATAAATACTACTTTTGAGCTTTTACTTATTTCTCCAAGACTT
>CAJFJM010000039.1 GCA_904384245.1 uncultured Clostridia bacterium | reverse complement strand
TCTTTTGTAATACTTGATTTTAAGATTATTTATTGATACAATTTTGTTAAAATATATTCTTTAAGTTACTTACTTAAAGAATTTTTTATTGTGTAAGAACAATATAAAACTTTTTATTTACAAAAAAAGGACACTTTTCTTGTTGTATACAGAAAATCCATACAGAGTCAAGATAAAAATCGACTTTTTCCATACAATTAAAAAGGGATTTTGGAGTCCGTCCCCAAAATCCCTTTTTTTAGTTTATAACAATATTAGTATAATTTGGAAAATTTTTCAATAACCATTCTTTTGTACTTTGGTTTGTTATTATTTTTATTTCATTCGGTACCTTAACAAACATACTAGTACAATCAGTTACATTTTTTGTGTTAAAATTACTTATATTTAAATTTCTTAGATTATTACATTCATAAAACATATACCACATATTTGTTACATTTTCTGTATTAAAATTACTTATATCTAATTCTGACAAATTTTTACACTCTCTAAACATTGCACCCATATCTGTTACTTTACTTGTATCAAATCTATTTATATTCAATTTTGTCATACTTCTACAGCTTCTAAACATACTTGCCATACTTGTTACATTACTAGTATTAAAATTATTTAAATTCAATTCTTTTAAATTATCACAATTAGCAAACATAAATGTCATATTTGTTACATTGCTTGTATCAAAATTATCTACATTTAATTCTGTTAATCCGTCACAATTATAGAACATATAATCCATTTTGGTTACTTTACTTGTGTCAAAATTTTTTACATTTAACTCTGGTATTTTTGTACAACCATAAAACATATTTGACATATCTATTACATTACTGGTGTTAAAACTACTTATATTTATTTTTGTCAGACTTGAACAATTTCTAAACATTTGTAACATATTTGTTACATTTTTTGTATTAAAATTATTTAAATCTAATTCTACTAAATTATTGCAATCTACAAACATCTGTTGCATTTCTTTTACATTTTCAGTTTTAAAATTATTTATATTTAATTTTTTTAAACTCTTACAAGAATTAAACATACTATTCATATATATTACATTACCTGTATCAAAACTTTGCAATTTCACATCTTGTAAAATTGTACATCTACTAAACATAGCATACATGCTTATTACATTACTTGTATTAAAATTGCTTAAATCTAATTCTTTTAAACTAGAACAACCTCTAAACATTCCTCCCATTCCAATTACATTTGATGTATCAAAATTACTTAAATCAAGTTCTTCAAGTTTTGTGCACTCTTGAAACATTCCAACATTTGATGCATTTACTCCATCTGTTCCCATTAGTTTTACATTATTTGTTTTAAAATTACTTAGATTTAAACTTTTTACTTGAGAATTAGAAAACATACCATTCATTTTTGTTACTAATCCTGTTTCTAGATTTTCTAATCCTGTTATTGTTACTTCATCACCTACATCATATCCTATATATGAGAATAAGTAACTAGAATCTGTATTTGCTACTACTCCTCCTTCTCCTGCTATTGTTACTTCATATTTTCCATCTGCTGTTTCTTCATACCATGCTAAATATCTTCCATCTTGACTTTGTGATACATCCCAACAATTTTCTTCATTTACACTGTGTCCTTGTAATGAATTTTGTATTTTTATACTTTTTATATTTCTTCTTTGTATTTTTTCATTTCCCAGAAATCCTGATTCTGATTGATTTTCTGTTGTCGTTGATATTAATGTTGTATGGTCTTTTATTGCATATGGTCCAAAGCATTCTTCCTTTTCTATTTTTCCTATTACTACTCTTACCCATAAATAGTATTCTCCTTGCTCTGTATCTATACTGTCTATTCCTGCTTTCTTTATTCTTCCTTCTCCTGTTAGTGATGCTTCTATAAATTTTGTATCTTCTGGTGCATTTTCTTTGTCTTTGTTCCATGCATATACTAATGTATAATCTACATCTCCTATATCTATTAAAGTTTTTACTGTTAAATCTACATGTTGTATTAGTTCTGGTGTTAAATTACTTTCTGGTGATGCTATTATTTCTGCTTGTGTTAATAGTGTTTCTTCTATTCCTAAATATTTTACTTCTCCTGTTTGTGATACTTTATATATTCTTCCACTTTCTATAAATTTTACAAAAAATCCTCCTTCTTCCTTATCTTCTGTTACAATTGTTTTTCCTTTTCCTGTGATATTGTCTAATTGACTTTGTAAATTGTCTTTTTCTATTATTCCTCTATTGTTATTTCCCATTGTTTGTACAGTCGCTTGTTCTACTATTTCTTTTTCTTCAGATATCTCTTTTTCTTCTTTGGCTTGTATTGCATTTTGAATTATTCCATTTTCTCCTGTTATTCCTACTATTGTTATTCCTGATAGGATTAGTAATATTATTATTGTTATTGTTAACGCTAGGACCGTTATTCCTTTGCTTGTTTTTACTCTCAATGTTTTTCCTCCTTCTTTTGTTTTTCTTTAAGTATTGTACTTAAAGATATTTTATTTACTAAATTGTACCAATAAACAATAGTAAAATCAAGAGTTAAAATAAATTTTTATTGAAAACGAAAATAAAAATAATATAAATAAATTATTTATCAATAATAACTAAAATTCAATAGGCTCAATGCTTTTACGACTTTTAAAAATTCTTTAAGTACAATACTTAAAGAACTTTTTTGTCTTTTATTGATATTTATATAACTAAAACAAAAATCAAATATTTAAAATAAAAAATAAATATAAAATTTTCCATATTATATAACTAAATTAGGCCAGATAACTTTAAACTAAAATAATTTAAAGTTATCTGGCCTAGTTTGTTATTGCTTTAAAATCTTTTTTTCTTACCTAATTATAAAAGAAACATGTCAAGTTAAAATTCTTTTAAAGTATTTCATCTACATATATTTCATCATTTACTGCTACAACCGTATATTTATAAATATTTTTTAAATCTCTTATTTCTTCAAATTCTCCATATTCTTTTATTTGTTTTTTTGCTTCTTCTTGTTTTTCTTTTAATTTTCCTGCCTCTTCTTTTTTTAAATATTTAAATTCTATCATTACTCCCTTATATCCTTTACTTGCATCTTTTGGAATTAAAAGAATATCTGGATATTTTTTTTGTACTTCCATTTCTGATTTTAACCTAAATATTTTTAGGTTCATTGCAATACAGTAAAAGATTATTTTTATATATTTCTCATCAAATTTTATAAAATCTCTATTAGATAAATTTTTTAAATATTTTCCTAGCATTTCAATAATTTTATCTATCTTTCCTTCTAAAGCAATTTCTCTTAGCATTTCGTTATAGTCACTTTCTCTTATTTGTAAGTCTGTTTCTTCTTTTAGTATTTCTAGAAAATATTCTGAGTATATTTCTTTCATTACTTTATTTGGTACTTTTAGTTTTGGCTTTTCAAATTCTTCTCCTGCTATAGTTAAATATCCTAAATAATATAGCATAGAAATTAAATCCATTTCTGTAAAATCCATTGCTGGGTTGAATTTTTGCCTTATGTCGCTTACTATTCCTTCTCCTGATACTGTTTTTTCTATTACCTTTTCTCTTTCTTCTCCTTGGCATAAGCTTAACATTTTTCCTAATTTTGTATAATCACTTGCTATATTCATATCTATTAATTGTTCTGGAATTCTTTCTAATGCTAAATAATTATTTAAAAAGTACAAGCACATATTAGAATTATATATCTTTTCTTTTCCATGTAATGAAAATTTATATCCATCATAATTTTCTCTCATTATTGGCAATATCTCTTCTTGTTTTTCTTGTTTTATGTTTTGTTGATTCATCAATTCCTTTAATTCTTTTTCTGTGAAACCCATCATCTCATTAAATCTTTCATCTTGTGTTTTATCTGAACTTATATTAAATCCTGAAGTTAAACTATCTAATGTTATTGGTGCTACTCCTGTTATAAATATTCTGTCTATTACACTTTCTGTTCCTTCCTTTAGTATTTCATACCACTTTCTTACTTTTCCATTTTTTGATACTAGATTTTTAAATTGATTTGTGTTAAATCCTAACAATTCATTTGCAAAATGATCATATTCATCTATTATTACATAAATTTTTTCTTCTGCTCTTTGAATCTTAAATGCTTTTATTAAATCATCTAATATATTTTCTGCTTCTTCTTGATTGTTTACAAAAAAATCTAAGCCATATTTTTCTACAAAAAATTTTATTGATGATTGAACTTTACTCCTAAATCCTTTCATTGTTGTTTCTTCATTTGAAGTATCTATTCCTGAAAAATTAAATTTTAATATATAATAACTATTTTTTAGTTTAGTAGGATTTTTTCCTATATATGTGTTTCCATATAAAGTTTTAAATTTATCTACTTTTTTTAAATCATAGTAATTTTCTAATGTACTTGTAAATAATGTTTTTCCAAATTTTCTTGGACGCAAAAATAAAATTCTTTTTTCTGCTAAGTTTTCTAATTTTTCTATATACATTGTTTTATCTACATAATAATATCCGTCCTCTACTAGTTCCTCATAATTACTAATTCCATATGGTAATTTTTTCATCTTATACCACTTCCTTTTTATTTTTACATCTTTATTTTACTATACATGTTGGAAAATGGCAAGATTTTTACAAATTCACATATTATTTTTTCGTCTTTTCTATAAATATTTATATTATATTCATTTTCTTCATCTTTGTATGTTTTGCTATATAATCTTTCTTCATAATATATACTTTCTTCTAGAGGTCTTTCATAATTTTCTGTACTTTCTCCATATAACATTTCTGATTCTTCGGATTCGTTTGTTAATTGCATATATCCTTGACATGTGTTTTCAAATTCTTGTATTATATTTCTTATTTCTGATGTTTTATCTTTATATTTATTTAATTTGTATTCTGTTTTATACATATTTATTTTTTCTGTTCCTCTTACATATATAACTTTTCCTTCTATTTCTCCTGCTTTAACATTTGCTTTTATTTCATATTTTTCTTTTTCTGATATATATATTGAAGATATCTCTTCTTCTGTTTTTTCTGTTTCGTAGTTGCAATCTTCTATATTTTCTATTTCTAGTAAATTTGATAGTTCGATTGTTTGTAGACTTTCTTGAGCTTTATTGGCTTTTTTATTGTTGGATATTATTAAAATTATTGCTATTATTACAATTACTGCTAGTATAATGCTAGATATTATTATCTTTTTGTTTTTTCTTGCATTTTAGCATTCCCTCCCTACTTTTCACTTTTTATATGAAATAGTTTAATTCGCTTTTTATTTATATTTAACAATTATTTTTTTAATTTTCTATTGTCACATTCGTATAACTTGGTAAATTCTCTGCAAACCATTCTTTCATAGTTGAATTTACAATTATATTGCAATCTTTTGGTACTGGATACATCCAAAATTCAGTATAACCTGTTGTATTAGTTATATCAAATTTTTTTATATCTAATTTTTTTAGGCTACTACAATAGTAAAACATTTGATTTATATTCAATCCGTCCGTAGCTTCAAAATTGCTAAAATCAATTTCTTCTAACTTTGTACATCTTGCAAACATAAAAGTCATATTTGTTACTTTTGGAGTTTGGAAACTACTTAAATCCAATTTTATTAAATTACTACACTCTTGAAACATATTTACCCATCTCTGTTACATTTCTTGTATCAAAATTACTTATGTTTATTGTTTTTGCCTTACAATTATAAAACATACCTTCCATATTTTTAACACTATGTGTATCAAAACTTAATAGATCCAAGCTTACTAAGTTAGTGCATTCACTAAACATATAACTCATGCCTGTTGCATTTCTTGTGTCAAAATTACTTAAGTTTAAACTTGTTGCTTTACAATTGTCAAACATATATTCCATGCTCCCTGTTACTAATCCTGTATCTAAATTTTCTAATCCTGTTATTGTTACTTCTCCATTTTCTATTCCTGAACCTATATTTCTAAATAGATATGCTGGTCTGCTATTTGTTACCACTCCTCCTTCTCCTGCTATTATTACATCATATCCGTTTGTTTCGTCTCCTTCATACCACGCTAGATATTTTCCATTTTTATTTGCTGTTACATCCCATGTATTTGCATCATCTTTACTATGTCCATCTAATGAATTTTTTATTGTTATACTCTTTACTAGTGCTCTTTTTACTGTTGCATTTCCCAAAAATCCTGCATCTGATAAACTACTATTCCAAGTTACTTCTGCTAACATTGTATGGTCTTTTATTGCATATGGTCCAAAGCATTGTTCTTTTTCTATTTCTCCTACTACTGCTCTTACCCATAAATAATAATTTCCTTCATTTGATACATTACTATATACCGTTGTTTCTCTTATTCTTCCTTCTCCTTCTAAATCTGCAACTTTAAATTCACTGTCTTCTGGTGCTACATTTTTGTTGTCACTCCATGCATATACTAGTGTATAATCTACATCTCCTATATCTATTAAAGTTTTTACTGTTAAATCCACATGTTGTACTAATTCTGGTGTTAAATTGCTTTCTGGTGATGCTATTATTTCTGCTTGTGTTAATAGTGTTTCTTCTATTCCTAAATATTTTACTTCTCCTGTTTGAGATACTTTATATATCCTTCCACTTTCTGCAAATTTTACAAAAAATCCTCCTTCTTCTTTATCTTCTGTTACGATTGTTTTTCTTTCTCCTGTGATACTGTCTAGTTGGCTTTATAATTTATCCTTTTCTATTATTCCTCTATTGTTATTTCCCAATGTTTGCACTGTTGCTTGTTCTACTATTTCTATTTCTTCTGATATCTCTGTTTCTTCTTTGGCTTGTACTGCATTTTGAATTATTCCATTTTCTCCTGTTATTCCTACTATTGTTATTCCTGATAGGATTAGCAATACTATTATTGTTAGTGTTAGTGCTAATACTGTTATTCCTTTGTTACCTGTTACTTTTTTATCCACAATTTTCTCCTCTCTTTCGTACATTATTATTTACTTACATAGAATTTTTATTCGTTCGTATCTCCAGTGATTACATTTTATCATTATATTTTTTCATTTCAACAGTTTTTCAAAAAATCGTATCTCCAGTGTGTACGATTATATTTCTCAATACTATAAAATAATACTAATATTTTGAAAGGATTTAACATATGTATCAATGTAGTAAATATAATAACCATTTAAATGTTTCCAATAAAAAAATTAAAGAATTAAGAATAAAAAATCATTTATCTTTATCTGCCCTATCTACAAAACTTGCATTACTTGGAATTGATATTCCAAAACCTTCTCTTCATAAATTAGAACAAGGTAATAGAATTATTAAGGATTATGAATTATACGCTTTTTCTTATATTTTTAAAGTCCCAATTGAAGAACTTTTGGGAGACTTTATAACTGAGTTCAAAGATGATAATGCAAGCTAAATTTTAATAAAAATAAAATAAATAATTAAAATATATCCTCGAGTTTGAATTTTTTTTATTATTTATAAAAACAGATAAAAAATATAGAGTATCATACTATTTAGATAGTATTAAACTTTATATTCTTTCCTTATCTTTTAAAGATTCTTTTATTGATTTTTTATTAAATAAAATTTATTCAAAATCTTCTAATATCTGGCTTAAATTCTGTTTCCCATAAACTTTTAATCCATTCTCAAAACTTATTTTATCTGTTTCTGTCATGTAATCTACAGAAATATCTGTTTTTTCGTATTCTTCTTCTATTCCATTTACTATTTTAAATACAACAACATTACCATCTACATTTCTTAAAACATAATGTTCTCCACATTCTCCATCAAAGTCTTTTGATAATATTACTTCATTTTCTGTAAATTTTTCTACTTTCCAATCACTATATTCTTGTTGTAACTCTTCTTCTGTTTTATTTACCGCTTCTTGTGGAATATTTGTGTATTCTATTGCTGTATGGTCACATACTAAATAATGTTTTTGAAATGTAAATGAACAATTTGGAGATAGTTTTACATCATTTGCAGTTGTGTCTATTGTATTTAAATCATTTTGCATTTCTTCCCATTCTTCTACACATTCATCTGTTACTTTCTCTGATAGATTTATATTATTTGATAATAAATTATTTGTGTCTGTATTATCTGCAACTTTTGCATTATTAAACATCCATACTCCTGCAATTATTGCAATCAATATAATTAAAATAGTGACTAATGTTATAATTATTTTATTCATTGTAGTCATCCCTTTCTCTTTATAGAAATAATAATTTCCATCTTTTTCTTTATTATTTCCTTTTTACCAGTTTTTATACTAAAATTTTAATTGACATCTTATAAATACTTCTCATTGATTATTTAATTTTATCTAGATTTTATTTTACATATCAATTTTTATTATTTAATTAGATTTTCTTTATTCTGCTACTTTATTTTCAAATTATCCTTTTCAACTATTTATTATTAATTGTTATTTTTCCACCCTTATTTACTTCTAATACTATTTCTCCTTTTTCATCTGTTCTATAAATTTTAATATCTTTACTTTTTAATCTTTCTATAACTTCTCCACTCGGATGTCCAAAATTGTTATCTTTTCCTACTCCAATAAGTGCTATTTTGGGTTCTACATTATCTAAAAATTCTTGTGTAGTAGAAGTTTTTGAACCATGATGTGCTACTTTTAAAATGTCTGATTTTAATATTGCTGGATTTATTTCTTTTAAGATTTTCTCTTCTGCCACTTTTTCTATATCTCCTGTAAAAAGCATTGAAAAATTTTTATATACCATTTTAAAGACTAGTGCATTGTTATTGAGTATATTTTCCTCTATTTTTTCTGTACTTGGCCATAAAACATCTATATAGATGTCCTTTTCTATATTTATTCTTTTTCCTTTTTGCACAATTAAAACATTTAAGTTTTTAGATTTTACTATTTCTACAAATTTTTTATAATTCTCTGAATTTTCATATTGTGTTCCTATTATTATTTTTTCTATCCTTAATTTTTCCATTACAGCAAACAGTCCGTCCGAATGTGATCAATATCAAAGTGGCTTATTATAAGTAAATCTAGTTTTTTTATTCTTCTACTTAATAAATATGGTATTAAGGTTTGTTCTCCTACATCAAAATTGGATAAACTACCTCCTCCATCTATCAATATTTTTTTGTTTTGTGGGGTTATTATTAGGCTTGAATCCCCTTGTCCGACATCTATAAAAAAGATTTTTAAATTTTGAGGAAACATTTGATATGAAAAATTATAAAATATAAAAATTATTAAAATTACAAGTATAAACTTTTTTCTTTGGAATTTTAATTGGAATTTCGATTTGTAAATAATCCATGCTTTTAGATTTTTAAATCTTTGAAATGTAGCATATCTCAATTTGCTTGTCTTTAATGTATTATATATTAGTATTAAAGTAAAAACTAAAAAATAGATAATTGTAAAAAATAAATAAGGTCTTTCCACCAAAATTTGTGCATATGGTAATTGTCCCATTTTAGAAAAGAGTATTAGTAATTTATAAAAAAAGATTATCAATATAGAAATAAATTTTGCAACTGGCATACATATTATTATCCAAAATAAAAATATCCATGAAATTATAAAAAGTGGCTCTGTTATAAAACTTGCAAGTAAATTCGAGAATAAAAAATATACTGAAATTGAGTGAAAATTATAAATCATTATTGGCAATATTAAAATTTGCGCTGAAATAGTTACAGATATATATTCTAAAATTTTTGATATAAATGTCATTATCAATTTTTTTGGATGATATCTTATTTTTTTTATTTTTAAAACTTTTTTCATTAAATATTTATAAATCATCTTTTGAAAAAGCAAAATTCCTATCATTGCACAATATGATAATTGCAGACCTATATCAAATATTAAAAATGGATTATATATAATCATGAATAATAATGAGATGCTTATACTTGTCCAAATATCATTTTTTCTGTAAATAAGTTTACTAATTAACATTATTATTCCCATTATTCCAGCTCTAAATATTGATGCAGAAAAACCTGTTATTACCATATATAATAATATAACTACTATTCCCAATATGTATGTCTTTTTTCTTCCTAAAAAATCTTTTAAGAGTATTATTACTCCTGATATTAAAAATGTAAAATGCATTCCAGATACTGCTAATATATGTGATAAGCTTGATGCATTAAAATTTTGTACAGTTTCTTCATCTATCATGCTTCTATCTCCAAAAACTATTCCTATAAATAAACTTGCTATATCTTCTGGTAATATCTGATATGCCTTATTTTTTAAGCTTTGTACATAATTATTTACAAGACTTATAAAATTGTATTTAAAAGATTTGTTTTGGTTTATTTTTTCTAATTCCTGCACTTCAATAATTCCTAAAATATCTTTTTGTTTTAAATAATTATTATAATCAAAACCTTTATAATTTCTTTGCTTTTCTGGTTTTATAAATTCACCTTTTATTTTTACTTTATCACCAAATTCTAAATTAGTTATATTTCTATTTTGAAACTTTTTTAGACTTTTTGTATTTAAATCTTTATTATTATTTTTTATATCTATATAAAATCTATAATTTTTTAATGTACTATATTTTACTTCAAAAATATATCTTATTTTATATTCTTCTATAATTTGAGTACTAACAATAGTTCCTGTTTGAATAAATTTACTTTGATTTTGAAATTGATTTTGTAATATTTCTCTTTTTTGATTTTTAGATATAACAATATTGTATGATATAAATGAACTTAAAAATAATATTAAAAGTATCTTTGCATTTATAATTATTTTCAAATATTTGAAATATCTATGAATTGAAAATACTTTAAATTTTTTTGGAGAACTAAAAAATTTCATTATATATAAACAAATAGTGATAAAAATATATAATGGGACAATACTAAAATTTAAGTATTGCCCCCATATTATACCTATTATATATCCTATCACTACAATTAAAATTGGTCGTCGCATAAAGCTCCTTTCTATTTTACACTTTATATATTTTTATATTGTAGTGAAATATTTATTATTTTAAATCTTTAAATTTCTAAAAAATTCTTCTTGCACAAACATAGTTAGTATTATAATATCCAGAATTTATTGTATCTGTAGTTACTCCTCTTGATGGATTTGCTGCATGGACAATTCTTCCTCCACCTGCATAAATACCAACATGGTTTATTGGAGAACCAAACATAACTAAATCTCCTGGTTGTAAGTTACTTCTGCTTACTGCAGTTCCATTAGAACTTTGAGCTGCTGCTGTTCTATTTAATGTTACTCCAAAATGTTTATACACATATTGAGTAAATCCTGAACAGTCAAACCCTGATGTTGAACTTCCTCCATATACATATGGATAACCTACAAATTGCATAGCATATGCTAATACATCTGCTCCTTTTGATGAAGTTGAAACATTTGATGATGAATCATTTAATTCTTGATTATTATTTGTTGATGAATTGTCTGTTTGTTTATCTATTGTGTCAGTTATTCCTGTCCTTGGTGTTGAAGAACCTCTTGATGTTTGACTAATTGTTTCTGATAATAAATTTGAAGCTATGTATCCATTTCCTCCATTATATGTAACTTCTGCCCAACCATTTTGTTCTGAAATAACTGTTACTTGTGTATTTATTGATAATTGAGTTACAACTGATGCTTCTTGGCTTGCTGCACTTCTTACATTTACTGTTTGTGAATTTACATACATTGTTTTAGTTTGTGGTTCCTGTGCTTCTGGTTGCTCTTGTGTTTCTGGAGTTGTTTGCGCTATATTTTCTGTTGTTAAAACTTGATTTTGATCAGTTTCTTCTACTTTACTTAAAATATTAAATCTTGCCCATCCTTGGATATTCTCATTACTTACTAATACCCAATCATTTACTTTGTCTTGAATTTCTATTGTATCTCCACTTTTTACACTTGAAACTGTTAATGAATTTATTAGTGGTGTTATTTTTATTTCTACATCTTGTGTAAATTGATATTTTCCTGTTAAATCTTCTTCATTTTCTGTAGTGTCTGTAGTTCCAGTAGTTGTTGTATCTCCGTTTGCTTGTTCTCCAGTTGTATTTTGTGGTTCAGTAGATTCAGTATTTTCTGTACCTGCTAGATTATTTGCATTTTCTGCTTGTGGATTGTTTTCTGAAGTAGTTCCTGCTTCATTCCCTGTTTGTGTATTATTTTGAGCTGTTGCAGAAGTATCTACTGTTTCTCCACTTGTAGCTGTTTCAGAACCATTTGATTGTGTTTCTCCATCTACTTGGATTAAATCATTTCTTAAATATCCTGTTATCCCTTTATATTCTACTTGATACCAATTTCCTGATTGTCCTAGTATTTCTACTTTCTCTCCTAGTGAAATCAATTCTAGAATTGTTGCATCTTCTGATGCCTCTTTTCTTAATCTTGCTGTTTCTACAGATACCTTTGCTGTATCTGCGGCAAAACTAACTGTAACAAAAAGCATTATAACTATTATTGCAATTGATGTTAAAACAATGCTTTTTATTGGTCTTTTACTCTTCATTTTATTGCTCCTTATTATCTATAATTTTATCTTACATATAACTATGCTTGTTAGTATATATTTTATTATCAGAATTGTCAAATCTTGAAAAATAGACGGATAATTGCCGTCTACTCTTCTTTAGTTAATTTTATTTAATTTTTCTCTCTTTTTTAAATGTTTTTATCAATAACTGGTAATAATTGTTTTTTTCTTGATACTACACCTTCTAAGAACATTTTATTATCTTCTAATTTTTTATCAAATCCTTTTTCTACTGCATCTACTCTTTTTCCTAAAGCTATAACCTCTGAATTACTATTTAAAATATCTGTTATTGCAAAAACAAATAAATCTAAATTTTTTGTTTCTATTTCTTTGTTTATTGCTGTTTCTAATTCTTCTTGTCTTTTTAAAACATCTTCTATGCTTACAGTATTAACTTGTGCAATTACAAATTTGCTTCCATTTTTATCTAAGCTTTTTGCATCAAGATTTACTAATTCTTCAGCTGAAAAATCATCTAAGTCTGTTCCTGCTTTTAACATTTCTAGTCCATATTTATTAACATCTATACCTGCTATTTTTTCTAATTCTGCTAATGCTTTTTTATCATGTTCTGTTGTTGTAGGTGATTTTAATAATAATGTATCTGAAATTATGCAACTTGCCATTAGAACTGCTTCTGTTTTTTCTATTTCTATACCATTATTTTTAAATTCTTCAAATAATATTGTACTTGTGCATCCATAAGGTTTAGCTGTGTAGTATAAAGGTTCTGATGTTTCAAAATTTGCTATTCTATGATGGTCTGTAACTGATAATATTTTTGCTTTTTCTATTCCTTCTACACTTTGATTAAATTCATTATGGTCTACTAAACAAACTTCTTGTCCTTCTTCAACTTTTTCTAGTAATTCTGGTGCTTGTAAGTTTAGATAGTCTAGCACATATTGTGTTTCTTTATTGATATTTCCTAGTCTTTTAGCTTCTACATTGTTTGTTCCTTTTTTTCTATCTAATATTTCTTTTACCATACTTGATCCTATTGAATCAGTATCTGGGTTTTTGTGTCCGAAAATATATATTTTGTTTTCCATTTTTTACACTCCTATCTTTTTTTCTTTTTTTATCTTTTGGTATTATATGTTTTTTTTTTGTTTTTGTCAAATAGGGAAAAAGAGAACAGGAAGCAGGGAACAATGGACGGTCCTTAAAATCCCTCCTACCAGGGAATATGGGGACAGACCTCAAAACAGGGAACAGGGGACGGTCCTTAAAATCCCTCCTATAAGGGAAAGTG
>CAJFJM010000038.1 GCA_904384245.1 uncultured Clostridia bacterium | reverse complement strand
TATTATTGAAAAAAATAACATAATTATTTTCTTAAAATACGTGATTATGTTAAGCAATACAAGTCCAAAAATAAAAAAAATTAATTTCGCAATTTATTTTAAAGGTGTTATATTTGATTTATCTAAAAATATATGATATATTAATGTAACATTTATTTTAAGGGAGGTTTATGTTTATATGAACAAAATAAAAAATTGGCTTGATGAATCTATGGAATTTGAAGGTACTCTTGGCATGGCAATTGCAAATCATAATATAAAAAACTTACCTGGTGAATATATTTTTGATAATGGATTTATAAATGTAACTGCCGATCCTGAAATTCCAATTATGGGACTTGTAATTTTAGGAACTAATAAGCCCTATTCCAGTATTTGTGAATTTACTAATGAACAAAAAATGCAAATATATAATATATCTGACAAATTAATAGATACTTTACATCACGTAGGCTTTAATAATATTATTCAATTTCAAGATGAAGGTAGTGATGGTCAATTTCATATTTGGTTTTTGCCTAGACATAATTGGACATATCAATTTGGAAACAATTTAGACGATATGGCAAAATATTCAAAAACGGTATTAAATATTTCAAGCAAATATAGGAAATCCTTATTAGATTGTATTTCTACAATAAAAACTATGTTTATTAATCAAATAGAAAAAGAAACAGATTAATCTGTTTCTTTTTCTATTTGATGTGCCAATTAATATTCAAAGAAAAATTCTATATTGTCCAAATTATCTTGAACTTTTAAAACTTTCCATAGACTATCCATGAATTTATTATCATTATAGGCACAACAGTCTTTGCAATTTTTGGGACAATTTTCCTTGATAAATTTTGCATTTGCTCCATTCATCATTGTTTCTAATTCACCAATATTTCCTTCCATTACTCCATAGTGATATAATAAATCTGTTATCCTATCCCACAATACACAACACATTAAATTCGTTCCGTATAATGGAGGTGATACAAGTGAACTCCAACATCTAGACGGCTTGACCTCTTCTCTTAAAGACCGATCATTGTAAATCTTACTCAAGTCATTTGGAATTTGAAAACTAGAAATACCAAACTTTCTGTAGTTTTCTTTTAATTCTAACAACTCACTAATTGCCTGACAAGTCATACTTTGACTTTGATGTTTACCATATTCAGGTGTTAATACCTTTACAGCTTGAAAAGCATCTACTCCAAATCTTCCGACTGTTTCTAGGAAGTCTGTATAATGATCATCATTTAAAGGTCTAATACAAGTTCTCGTTCCAATCAAAAGTTCATCTTCTCTACCATGCTGCTTTCTTTTTTCACATAATTTTTCAACTAATCTTATTGCATCATCATATCCAAAAGAATTTTTAGCAACTTGACCTGAATAAACCTCATAAGCTGTTGCAGATATACCAGGAAAACTAATCCTTATACACGAAGCATAATGGGCCAAACAATCAATAAGTTCTTCTGACATTTTACTTCCTGTGCTGACATATACTATCTTCATTCCACATTCTTGGGTAGCAAATTTAATCATTTCAATTCTGTCTTTATACAAATCTGGATTTCCTTCGCCACACAATTCAAATCTTACATTTTCACATCCTCTTTCTTTTGAATACCTTGAAATTTCTTTCAATACTTTTTTATAAAGTTCAATAGGAATTATAGGATATTTGATATGATTATCTGAAATAGCCCATTTCCTGCTTGGGCAAGCCAAGCAATCTACACAATTAAAATCGCAGTAAGGAAAATCTTTACTACTAACCGACAAAATCGGAATTTTCTCAATACCTTCCTTTACTCCTTTTTTAATTGCTTCACAATATTCTTTAATACTTAGTGGATAAAAATGCTGTGGAAAAATTTTATCAGTCAACCAAATAGTTTTCCCCGTTGTTACATCCGCGGCAATTATTCTCTTTGGACTAATTAACCGCTCTTTACTAAAACTTTTTTCAAACTGTCTGTTTTTCATGTCCTTTTCCTCCTTCAAATGAACAACATTTTCAGATTGCTACACAAAAACCTCTCTTTGATTATGTTAACACTTTTTTTTAATTTTGTCAATTTTTTATTCACTATTTTTTAACCATATTAAAGAGGAGAAGAAAATATCTTCTCCTCCAAGCTAATTACGGATTTAACAGTTCTTTCACCTGCTCTGCAAACAGCAAAAACGATTTTTTTTGTTCTATTGACATATTCTTACGAGCATAAGTGGTTATTTGCTTTAAATTCTTCCCTCTACCAAATTGGAACATCCAATCATCCGAAGGAATAATCCATCTTCTATAATGTTCTGAAAAACCATCTTCAAACAAAAGAATATTTTTTGCTCCGAGTTTTTCTAAAGCTACTTTTACCTTATTTGTAATTTCTTCTATTTGTATTCTTTCTTCTCGTGTCAGCATAGTTGTTGAAGAAATGTGTTTTTTAATTCCAATTACAATAAACCCACGAATTGGAATTTCAGGATCAATTGTTACATTAATGAAATCATCTTCATATAGGTAACCACCTGGTAAATTAGTAATAGCATGATTTCCAATTGCACAACTCTTACAGCCTTCAAAAATCATTTCTTCATTCATAAAATTAGTAACAGCTACTTCATCTCCTTGTAAATTCAAATAGCACTTTTTACCTTCTTTTTCTACAACTCCAAGTTTGTTTTGGAAATCTCCTACTGCTTCATACCTAATTTCACAAACTTCCGTTCCTTGCTCATTAATATAACCCCATTTGCCATTTACTCTTACTGCTGCCATTCCTTCTGAATAATTCCGAATCTCATCATAGATAAAGTCACAGATAAGTTCTCCATATTCATTTTTAACTCCATACTTACCGTTTTTTCCTCTTTCAATGCTTAACATAAAAATGCCTCCTTACAATCTGTTTACGTTTTTAAATCCTGTTAGCTTTTGCATTGTAAAACTGCAGTATAATTATAGCATTTTTTCATAATTATGTCAATTTAATCATTTTTAACATTTTGCAAGTAATATCTTTAATTTCTTCTGGTTCCATATGATGATTTAATCCTTCTATTTCTATAAGTTGTATTTCTGGTTTATCCATTATAAATTTATATGTATCTTTAATTAAAGCCGTATCATCTAATACTCCTTGTATTATGATTATTTTTCTCTTTTCTTTATAATTTTTGTATAAATTATTTTCCTCTATATCTTCTAAAAATGAATAATCTATTTCTTTTTCTCCATTATGACCTGCTCTTGCTTTTCCTGTCTGCCTATATGAAGATAAACTATCTTTTAATAAACTTCTTAATAGTATTTCTTTCATATTAATTGCTGGTGAACGCAATATTATATTAGAATAATTATCTTTATCATTTATTAATTTGTTCAATAATATGTATGCTCCAAAGCTAATTGCATAAAAAGAAATCTTAACATCCGAACCAAATTCTTGTTTAATATATGAAATAACTGAATTTATATACGAAATACAAATATCAACAGTTAACTTTGAGATATTTTGTTCACTTTCACCATGTCCTGGAAAATCAAATGAAATAGATGTAACGCCCTTTTTTAAAAGTTCCTTAGCTACTATTTCAATAGAATTACTTTCTTTTTTACTGCAAAAGCCATGACAAAAAATAAAAAAGTTCTTACCGAATTTTTGCTCCGTAAAATACTTTTGCTTTTATATTACATTTTTCTTTTTGATTTGGAATATTAATATTCTTTTCCATATAAATCCTCCATATATTTTATTTTTTGACAATTACTTCATCAATATCATTTTCATTAATTTCTGTTATTTCTTTTATTTTCCCATTTTTGCCAACTATTTCTACTTTATAAGAATCTTTATCTACTACTATAATTGTTGCCATATCACCACTTTTTATTTTAACCACTTCAAATACTTTTCTTTTCATATAGCACCTCTAATTAAATACATTTAATCGCATACTTTATCAATTTTTTCAATTATATCATAAAATTCTTCATTTGCTTTCTGCAAGTCGCCATTTTTAGAACTTTTGCTAAATATACCATCAATTATATTACTTCTAAGTAATATAAGTTCATCCTTAGTATAAATTCTGTTATCAATTTTAATATTTTTAGAAATTAAGTCTAATTCTTCTTTATTAAATATATCATCAATGCTCATTTTTTTCTTCCTTTTTAATTTTATTTTTTTAGTTAGAGCATAAGACCACCTCCTTTAAATTTCAATTTCATCATTATTCGGCATAAAAAAAGAAGGTTCTTTACTTTCCTTCGTTAATTCATTTTCTATGCTTTTATAAAAATAACTGATAAAATTCTCTATTCTTTTTTCTGTTCCTTCATTTTGTTTTTCTCTATATTTACAATCATTATATACCTGTATAAGTTTATCTCTGGTTATTTTATTTGATAAATGAAATAATTGGTTTTTAACTATTAAAGCAATAATATAAGTTATATTTTTTACAGATTCTAAATTTTCTTCAGACATTATATCTAAAATTGACTTTGGATATAACATATCAAATCTTTTTAATGCAACATTTATTTCATTTAAATCAACATTCATAAATTCTTTTGGAATTTCTTTTTCTTTATTTATTATATAATTAAATAATCTATCTATCTTTTCTTTATTTATATTATTATCTATTATATTATTATATTGGCCTTTTGGGGACATACCCTCTGTCCTATCCATCGAATAGGGGTATGTCCTATTTATCGTATAGGGAGTATCATTTGGATATATTCTTCTTTGTATTATTTCTCCTTTATCATTTTTTATAATATCTAAACAAAGAAATCCCAAACTCTTTAAATGAGAAACCCATTTAGATATTGTATGTAGTTGTGCATTTAAAAGTTTACCTAAATAAGCATTTGAAGCATAACAATACCCTTCTTTGTTAGATAGTACTGTTATAACTGCATATAGTAATTTTTCATTTGCCTTTATTTTTTCATTCAATAATATTGTAGAAGGTATTATTGCATAATATCCGATCTTATTTTCTTCATTCATATTTTGATTCACTTCTCTTTCCTTCCAGTATAATTGCATATAAAAAAAGTGAAACATTCGCTCCTATAAATAACCCCAAAAGAAATTGCCACATTTTATTACACCTCCTTTTAGAAATCATAAAACTTAAAAGGAATTATTTGAAAATAATTTCATATATTCAATTATGTAATTAGAAATATCTTTATTTTTCTCAAAATCAAGTATAAATATATTTAATTCGATATCTTCAAATAGTCTGTTTACTTCTTTAAGATTTAGCTTTCCTTTAATATTAAATACTTTTCTTAAAGTTTTATTAAATAATATAATTGTTAATAATTGTTTTAATTTATTTTTATCAATAATTAATAGATTTTTTAATATATTAATTTCACCTTCAAATTTTTTAATATTGTCACAATATTTCTTATAATTATCTAATTGAATCATATATATATTTATTATCATTATTTCTTTTACAATTAATTGTATTGATTTAGATAAATCATATTTGAAATTTCCTGTATTTCTATAATGATAATTTAATATTTTAGTTAATTTAGCTATTAAATTTTTATTTTCTTTCATATTTACCTCCTAAAATAAAAAAAGACCAGCAAAAAGTTTACTGGAAAATTATTAAAATAAAATATATCTTCTTACCCAAATTCATACCCTAATTTATTTTTTTATTATTTACCCAAATTCATACCCTAGTTTATACCCTAATTTGCATATTCTAAATAATCTTTAATGAATTTTAATGAATTTAAACAAAAAATAGCCCATTTATAACAAGTCAACATATTTTTGGTGGCTTCAAGTGGAATCGAACCACTGACACGAGGATTTTCAGTCCTCTGCTCTACCAACTGAGCTATGAAGCCAAATTTTTTTGATTTTTTCTTATATAATAAAAAAATGGCGACCTGGAACGGGCTCGAACCGTCGACCTCTAGCGTGACAGGCTAGCGTTCTAACCAACTGAACTACCAGGCCGTAAAAACTGGTGGTCGCTATAGGGCTCGAACCTATGACCCCCTGCTTGTAAGGCAGATGCTCTCCCAGCTGAGCTAAGCGACCGTTTGTCCTTCCGATGTTATTTAGTATACTAAACTTTTTATATCTTGTCAATACTTTTTTGAAAAAATTTTTAATTTATTTTTTTGTAAAGTTACAATTCACAGCCTTATTTATATAATAACATCTTTTGACTGGCGGTTTATTTTAGCAGTGAATTGTAATTCGTCATTAGTTTACAATCTTATTTTATATTTCTATTTCTGTATAATGAGTTACTAATTTTGCTCCTTGTTTTATTAGCTCATTTGTACCTGTCGAATTTATATTATTTATATTTCCTGGTACTGCATATATATCTTTTCCTTGTTCTAATGCAAAATCTACTGTAAGCATTGTTCCACTTTTTTTCTTTGCTTCTATTACAATTATTCCCTTGCTAATCCCACTTATTATTCTGTTTCTTTCTGGAAAATTCATTTTTTCTGGTTTTGTTCCTATTGGATATTCTGAAATTATTGCTCCATTATTTTCTATTATTTTATTTGCTAATTTTTCGTTTTCTTTTGGGTATATTGTATCTAATCCATTTCCTAATACTGCAATTGTTTGTCCTTTAGCTTCTATTGTTCCAATATGTGAAAAACTGTCTATTCCTTTTGCTAATCCACTTGTGATTATGACGTTTTGTTTTGCTAAATTGTATGAAAAATATAGTGCACATTTTTTTCCATATTCACTATGTTCTCTGCATCCTATTATTCCTATATTTTGTTCTTTATTCAGAATATTTTTGTTTCCTTTTATGTATAAACTTATTGGGTAATCATATATTTCTTTTAAGTTTTTAGGATATTCTTTGTCCTCTATTGTTATTATTTGAATATTCTGTTTGTTCATATATTCTATATGTTTATTTATTATTTCTTTATATTTTTTATCTGTTATTCTCTCTATTTCTTTTTCTTTTATATTTGGTATTTTTTCTAAATCTTTTTTATTTAAATTAAATATCTTTTCTGGAGTTTTATATTTTTTTAATAATTCTTGTTTAGTTTTATTTTTTAATCCTTCTATTAGAGTAAACCATATCCAATATTTATTTTTTTCTGCATTGTTCATTTTTATAATCAATCCTTTCTTTTTCTTGTTGAGTACGGAAAAATTGTTTCTTCT
This sequence comes from uncultured Clostridia bacterium, assembly GCA_904384245.1. Taxonomy (GTDB): domain Bacteria; phylum Bacillota; class Clostridia; order TANB77; family CAG-508; genus CAG-269. The sequence goes on along the minus strand of CAJFJM010000038.1, from coordinate 6,898 downwards.
ACAATAACAAAAAAGACACTTTTGCATAAGAAAATTTCTTATATAAAGTGTCTCTATTAGCTTTATAATATTTTTTCATTTTGATTTTTTGCTGCTTTTATTACATTATTTATTAGCATTGCTACTGTCATTGGTCCAACTCCCCCCGGAACTGGTGTAATATAGCTTGCTTTTTGTTTTACATTTTCAAAATCTACATCTCCTACTATTTTTCCATTTTCATCTCTGTTTATACCTACATCAATAACGATTGCTCCTTCTTTTATCATATCTTCTGTTATGAATTTTGGTTTTCCTATTGCTGATATTACTATGTCTGCTTCTTTTGTTAGTTTTTTAGTATTTTGCGTTTTGGAATGGCAAACTGTTATTGTTGCATTTTTGTTTAGGCAACATTGTGTTAATGGTTTTCCTACAATATTGCTTCTTCCTAATATTACCACATTTTTGCCACATAAGTCAATATTATATTCTTCAAACATTCTCATTACTCCATATGGTGTACATGAGACAAATGTGTCCTCTCCTAGAGTTAATTTTCCTACATTCATTGGATGAAAACCGTCAACATCCTTATTATAGTCTATTGTTCTAAATGCTTCATTTATGTCTAGATGCTTTGGGATTGGACTTTGAAGTAATATTCCGTTTATGTTTTTGTCATTATTTAATTTTTTTATTAGATCTATTAAATCTTTTTGTGTTATATTACTGTCTAATAAATATTCTTCATATTCTACTCCAACTTCTTGACATGCTTTACTTTTGTTTCTTACATATACTTTTGATGCTGGATTATCTCCTACCATTATAACAGCTAGTCTTGGATTTATTCCTTTATTTTTTAATTCATCACATTCTATTTTTAAATTTTGTCTTGTCTTTTTTGCTAGTTCTTTTCCATCTATTATGATTGCCATTTTTATCCTCTTTTCTCTTTTTATTATGGTTTTAATTTTATGTGTTTTCTTTTTTGATTTTTATTTTATATTATTCTACATCAATCATATATTTTTTAGTTTATTTTTTATTATGTTTCATCAATGATTTTATACTCTATATCTTCCATGTATGGAAATATTTCTTTCACTCTTTTTAATGTTAGCATTGTCATTTTTGGTTGGGGATTTTTTGGATGGTCAGATAATAATTTTTGAGTGTAACAATTTGGTGCTGTTTTAAAAAGTAAATATCTGTTTTTTACGTATGTGTAAAATATTTGGTATCCATCATCTAAATCTTCCCACATCATTTCAAATGTGTATTTTTTATCCATGTTTCATTTTCCTTTCAGATTTTAATATAATTTTGAATTTAATCTTATTTGTTTTTTGTAAATTTTATTTTATTTATAGTACTATACTCTTTTTATTCCTTGTACTCTTGCAGTATTTAATTATAGATATTTTTATTTTATTAAATTTTTAAATTCTTCTTCACTTATAATATTTATTTCTAAATCTCTTGCTTTTGTTAGTTTACTTCCCGCTTCTTCTCCTGCTAAAACATAATCTGTTTTTTTAGATACTGAACTTGAAATTTTTCCTCCATGTTTTTCTATTAAATCTTCTGCTTCTTTTCTTGTAAAATCTGTTAATGTCCCTGTTAATACAAATGTTTTTCCTTCAAATCTATTGTCTAATATTTCTTCTTCTGCTTCTTTAGTATTTACTCCTGCTATTTTTAGTCTTTCTATTAAGTCTTTTGTTTGTTCTTGTGAGAAAAATTCTACAATGCTGTTTGCCATTATTTCACCTATATCGTTTATTTCTTGTAATTCTGATTGTTCTGCTTTTTGTAAATTATCTAGCGATTTATATTTTTTAGCAAGTATTTTTGATGCCTTCCCTCCTACATGTCTTATTCCTAGTGCTGTTATTAGTCTATATAAATCATTACTTTTACTTTTTTCTATTGCTTCTATTAAATTTTGTGCGAATTTTTTTCCATTTTTCTTTAATGATGCTATATCTTCAAATTTTAAAGTATATATGTCTGCTATATTTTGTATTAGCTTCTTTTCTAGTAATTGGTTTATTATATTTTCTCCTAAACCATCTATATTCATTGCTTCTCTTGATACAAAATGTACTAAGTTTCTAAATAATTTTGCTGGACATTCTATACCTGTACATCTTACTGCTGATTCTCCTTCTTCTCTTACTGCTTCTGCTCCACATACGGGACATACTCTAGGCATAGTAAATTCTTTTTCTTTTCCTGTTCTTTTTTCTTTTACTACTTCTACTATTTCTGGGATTACATCTCCTGCTTTTTGTATTACAACTGTATCTCCTATTTTTATATCTTTTTCTTTTATAAAATCTTCATTATGGAGTGTTGTTTTTGATATTGTTGAGCCTGCTACACTTACCGGTTTTAATATTGCCATTGGTGTTATTACTCCTGTTCTTCCTACTTGGCAAATTATATTTTCTACAGTTGTTTCTTTTTTCTCTGGTGGATATTTATATGCTACTGCCCATCTTGGTACTTTTACTGTTGAGCCTAAAATTTCTCTAAATTTTAAATTGTCTATTTTTACTACTGCTCCATCAATTCCATATGTTAGACTTTCTCTCATTTCTCCTATCTTTTTTATTGCTTCTTTTACTTCTTCTATATTATTACATGGTATTCTTACTGGATTAACATTAAATCCTTGTTTTTCTAAATATTCTAATTCTTCAAAATGAGAGTTGAAGTTTTTTCCTTCTATTTTTTGAACATTAAATATATATATATCAAGTGGTCTTTTTTGAGTTATTGTACTATCTAGTTGTCTTAATGAACCTGCTGCTGCATTTCTTGCATTTGCAAATAATTCTTCTTCATTTTCTTGTCTTTCTTGGTTCATTTCTTCAAAATCTTTTTTAGATATAAATACTTCTCCCCTTACTGTTATATCTATTTTGTCTGGTATTTGCATTGGAATAGTTTTTACTGTTTTTAGATTTTCTGTTACATCTTCTCCTACAAGTCCATTTCCTCTTGTTGCTCCTCTTACAAATTCTCCATTTTGATATTCTAATGCTGCTGATAATCCATCAATTTTTGTTTCTACTACATATTTAATATTTTCTATATTGTTTTCTTTTGCTTGTTTTTGCATTCTTTCATCAAATTCTTCTACTTCTTCTAGGCTGAATACATCTTGTAGGCTTTGCAAAGGTACTTCATGTGTTACTTTTTTAAATCCTTCTTTTACATGTCCTCCTACTTTTTGTGTCAATGAGTCTTTTGATTTGAATTCTGGATATTCTTTTTCTAGATTTCTTAGTTCTACCATTAACATATCATATTCAAAATCTGATATCTCTGGTTTGTCTTCATCATAATATTTTCCAGCATAATATTCTGTTTGTTTTCTTAATTCTTCTATTCTTTCTTTTGCTTGTTTTTTATTCATTTTGTTACTCTCCTCTTGTTTATTTTATCTTTCATATTATATACAATATGTGATAAAAAATAAAGATTTTAGATAAATATTTTTAAAATTTATAAAATTACTTCTTATGATTCATATCTATAATAAACTAGTTTAGGACAATGTTATGAACCATAACAAAACAACTCAAATTATTAAACTTTTTAGTCTAATAATTTGAGTTGTTTAAATGTGTTTATTTAAATTCTTTTATTTAGTCTTCTCTTGCAAGTATAATTGTTCTCATGTTATTACTTGCATCTGTACAAGTTGATAGTGTTATTTCTGCTTTTCCTGATGTGTCTCTTTGATAGAATGATGTATCTGTATCTGTTGTTTCAAATTTGTCATATACTGAATATGTTTTTTTGCCACCTTTATAATCTGTTATAGTTATTTTGTCTCCATTACTTAATCTTTTTAGATTAGAGAAAAATACACCGTTTCTGTAGTTATGTCCAACTATTACACAGTTTCCTGGTTGATTTAGGTAATCTGCATTTGTTGGGTACAGCATTACTACAGATGTTTCTAGAGCTTTAGGTGTCATATCTTCTAAGATTGGGTAATTTACATTTATTGTAGGTATTGATATTGTTCCTACAACATCAAATCCTTTGAATTGTTGTTTTTTACCTGATACTGCAGTTCCTGTTCCTGTAGGTGTAGAATTTAATTCTTCTAAGCTTCCTGTTCCATTTTCTGTTGTGTTTCCATCTGTATTTGTATCATTTGAATTTGAAGCTACTTCTCCTTGATAGTTGTCAACAAATTCTGAAGCTTCATTTGTTATATAATATTTTTGATAAAAATCATATCCTAAAAATCCTAGTAATCCTAAAATGGCTATTATTACAATTACTAAAATTACTGTTAATACTTTACTATATTTACTCTCAAACATGTTTTTACCTCCGTACTTTAAACTCTATTATCATTATAGCATATTTTTCTTTTGTTTTCAATTACTTTATTGGGGTTTATCCTATTATTTTTTCTCCTAATTTTTTCCCTGCTAATAGATGGAAATGTAAATGTCCTACTTCTTGTCCCCCGTCTTCTCCACAGTTTACTATTACTCTAAATCCTTTTTCTGCAAATCCTTGTTCTTTTGCTATTTTGTTTATTGTTTTGTAAATTTTTCCTATTAGTTCTATTTCATTTTCTTTTACTTCTATTAGTGAACTTATATGTTTTTTTGGTATTACTAAAATATGGATTGGTGCTGCTGGTTCTATATCTTTAAATGCTAATATTTCTTCATCTTCATATACTTTATTTGATGGGATTTCTCCTTTTATTATTTTGCAAAATACACAATCTTCCATTTTTATCTTCCTTTCTTTGATTTTTTATTATAAAATGGCAATTTATATTTTTGTCAAATTGCCATTTTGCTTTTATTATTTTAATTTTATTACTTTTTTATTCTTTAATTAGAACTGCTTTTATTCTTCTTATTCCTGAAGAACTTGACTCTTCTTTTTTTATTTTAAATCTTCCCATGTCTCCTGTATGAGTTACATGTGGTCCTCCACAAATTTCTTTACTGAAGTCTCCTATTGTATATACTTTTACTCTATCTCCATATTTGTCTGTAAATAGTCCTATTGCTCCTGATTTTTTTGCATCATCATAACTCATTTCTTCACAGTTTACTTTTAAATCTCTTTTTATTTGTTCATTTACTAAGTCTTCAACTTTTTGGATTTCTTCTTTTGTCATTTTTTGTGGATGTGTAAAGTCAAATCTTAGTCTTTCTTCTGTTATGTTTGAGCCACTTTGTTTTACATGGTCTCCTAGCACTGTTCTTAATGCTTGATGTAAAAGATGTGTTGCTGTGTGATAAGCTATTGTTTTTTCGTTTTGGTCTGCTAGTCCACCTTTAAATTTTTGTTCACTACCTAATCTTGATTTTTCTTGATGTTCTTTAAATAGTTTGTTAAATTCTTCTAAATCTATTGTCATTCCATTTTCTTGTGCTAATTCTTGTGTTACTTCTGGTGGGAATCCATATGTATCATATAGCTTAAATACAACTTTTCCATCTACTTTGTCTTTTCCTTCTGCTTTTACTTTTTGTATTTCTTTGCTGAATTCTCTTTCACCATGTGCCAATGTTTTTACAAATTTATCTTTTTCTTCATTTATTACATTTTTTATTGTTTCTTGATTTTTCTTTAATTCTGGATACATTTTTTGTAAATTTTCAACATTTATGTCTATTAGTGTTGATAATTCTGATAAATCTATTTGTAATTTATTCATATGTCTTATCATTCTACGTATAAGTCTTCTTAAAACATATCCTCTATCTATGTTGCTTGGTCTTCCTCCATCTGCTATAATCATCATACTAGAACGTAAGTGTTCTGCTATTATTCTTCTACTTTGAATATCATCTAATTTTTGTAATTCTTCTAGTTTTTTCATTATAGGTTCAAATAATTCTGTGTCAAATGGTGTTTCTTTGCCTTGTAGTAACATTGTCATTCTTTCTAGTCCTAATCCTGTATCTACATTTCTTTGTTTTAATTTTGTGTATCCATTTTTGTCTTTAAAATATTCCATAAATACATTATTCCATATTTCTACATATTTACCACAATCACAACTTGGTTGGCAATCTGGTCCACATGCTGGTTTTCCTGTATCATAAAACATTTCTGTATCTGGTCCACATGGTCCTTCTTCTCCTGCTATCCACCAATTATCTTCTTTTCCATAATAATATATATGGTCTTCTGGTATTCCTACTTTTTTCCATGTTTCTGCTGCTACATTATCTCTTGGACAGTCTTCATCTCCTGCAAAACATGTTACTGATAATTTTTCTACTGGTATTCCTAATTCTTTTGTTAAAAAATCAAAACTCATTTGTATTGATTCTTCTTTAAAGTAGTCTCCTAATGACCAGTTTCCTAACATTTCAAAATATGTTAAGTGTCTATTATCTCCTACTTCATCTATGTCCACTGTTCTTACACATTTTTGGTAATCTGTTAATCTTGTTCCTGCTGGGTGTTTTTCTCCTAATAAATATGGTACTAATGGTTGCATTCCTGCTGTTGTGAATAATACTGATGGGTCATTTTCTGGTATTAGTGGTGCTGATGGTATTATTGTGTGTCCATGATTTTTAAAAAAATTTAAGTATTTGTTTCTTATTTCTATTGCCTTCATTTATTTTCCTTCTTTCTCTTTTTATTACTTTGCTTATTATACTGTATTTTGGTGGAAAAATCAAGGTGGTTTTTTATAAAGAATTGATAGTGTGTGTTTTTTTTGTTAATGTTTATTTTTTATATTTTGGATTTATTTTTGTCTTTGTTAGTTAATGTATTTTTTGGGGTTGATTTTATATGTTATGTGGTATATAATTATTTTATTGATGCGGGTATAGTTTAGTGGTAGAATGTCATGCTTCCGACCTGATGGCGTGGGTTCGATTCCCACTACCCGCTCCAAAAA
>CAJFJM010000037.1 GCA_904384245.1 uncultured Clostridia bacterium | reverse complement strand
CCTTCTTAAGATAGAATAAATGAGGAAGCGCGAAGGATGTAGCGAGAGGCTCGTTTGTTCTATCTTTAGAAGGGCTAATGCATTGATTAGAGCCGAAAAATTTTTAAAAACTATATTATAGCTTCTCTTTGAGGCGGTCTCCCCACAGCCATAAAAAAAAGAAACACTGCTTCCTTAAGTGGCTTAAAACCACTAAAGAAACAATGTCTCATTAAAGCCTTCTCTTAAGGCATTACAGCTCCGAGATATCATCTATAGAACTGTAAATGGAATCGAAAATGTACTCCAAAAAAATTCTTTCTGCATCAGATGTAGTATCCTGTTGATATTTCTCAACCATTTTCTCTACACCACTCAGTTCAATCAATGCAGTTCTGTACCTGAATACTCTGTCTCGTGCCCACTTTTCTGTATCAACAATACTAATGGGCAAAACTCCATTGGCTATATTTTTGTTTTCAGGATACAATTCTTTCAACATTTCAATAACTTCGGGTAACTCCAGAAATTTTTCTTCTAATTTCCGCATACATTTCTCCTTCCTCTTTCTGCATTTTCTTGTAACCCGTATATTATACCATATTTATCAAAAAAAGTCACTACTTTTTTAAAGCCATCATTATTTTTTCTTTTAAAGTCAATGAAAATTCTTCTGGCTCATCTATTTCTATCTTTTTATTTGCTAAAACTAATTTAGGATTTATTGTAGTTAGCTCTTCTAATTTTTCTTCTCCTACAATTTCTTTAATTTTTTCAAGTGCAAATGGAATTTTAGGATATATTGAATTTTGTCTATGAACATCACTTCCTAAGAAATGTATCATGTTATTTTCTAAAAATTTTTTTACAATATATTCTGCTTTTACTCCATATTGCCCTATAATACTTCCATAATTTGCTTGCATTAAACATCCTTTTTCTATTAAATCATAAATCAATTCTGGCTCTTTTTGTACAAAACTATATCTTTCTGGATGTGCTAAAACTGGAATTAGTTTATTTTCTTGAAGAGAATATATAACATCATATAAATTTAATGGTTCTTCATTTAATGGTAATTCAAACAATACATAACAACTATTATTTATAGTTGATGCTTTTTGCTGTTCTAATAATCCCATCATATTTTCTGATATGTATATTTCATTTGCTAGATATAAATCTGTATCTATTCCTTTTGCTCCTAAGTTTTCTGAGATTGCTTTTACCCATACATCTCTTTCTGGTACATCTGTTTCATAAAAATTTTCTATATAATGTGATGTTAATATTATTCCGTCAAACCCTACTTCTTTTGCTTCTTTAATTAAATTAAATGTTTCATCTATACTTCTTGAGCCATCATCTATATTTGGCAATATATGTGTATGAAAGTCTATCATTTCCTTTGTTCCTCTCTATTGTTTCAAATTTTTCTTTTCTTTTTCTAAATATGAATTGATTTGGTTTAATATATCATTTGTTTTTTGTGTTGTAGTTTCTCGCTTTTCATTATGATTTTCTTCTTTTTTTTCAAAATTAGGTTTTGGTAAATATTCCTTTTTTTCTGGTCTTGGCATTTCCTTTTTAGGTCTATTGTTATTTTGTGCTAAACTTGAAGATGCTCTTCTCTTTAATTGCTCTGCATTTCTCATTTGCTCATACATTTTTGGTGTCATTTTTTGTTTTGGCATTTGAGACATTGATGTAGAACCATAATAATAATTTTCACTATATTTTTTTGCTGAAATTGGTACTTTGTTAATAACTACACCAGCAATTTTTCCTCCAACATTTTGTATATTTTTTATTACTCTTTCTAGATTATCTTTTTTTGTTTCATTACATGCTGATACTATAACTGTTGTATCTACTATTCTTGATAATATAACAGAATCTGTAACTAAAGCACATGGTGTTCCATCTATTATTACAATATCACATACTTCTTTTAAATCTTCTAATAACTTAGTCATTTGAGGTGACACTAATAATTCTGATGGGTTTGGTGGAATATTTCCTGCTGGCATCAATAATAAATTATCTACTTCTGTTCTTTGAATATATTTTGATAATTCCATATTTCCATTTTCATCTGCATCAATTCCTGATAAATAATTAGAAAGTCCTGGTCTTGGTGATACTTCAAATATTGAAAATAATCTTCCTTTTCTCATATCTGCATCTATTAAAATTACTTTTTTACCTGCTTGCGCAAATGTTACTGCTAAATTTGATGATACATAACTTTTTCCTTCTCCCGGAAATGTTGATGCTATTTGTATTACTTGTAGTTTTTTTCCACTATTCATAAATTGAATATTAGTCCTTAATGTTCTAAAAACTTCAGAAATAGGAGATTTTGGATCTCTTTGAGCAATTAGTTCTTTTTTCATTTATTTTTTTCCTCCTTTTTCTGGTAAATTTAATGGAATTTCTGCAATAACTGGAACTTTATATAATCTTTCCACTTCTTCTCTTGTTTTTATTGTATTATCTAACATATTTGCAATTAACACATATCCAACTGCAATTACTACACCTATAAATGTAAAAATAACTACATCTTTTAAGTGATTAACATTTGATGGACTTTGTGGCTCTTCTGCCTCATCTACCACATGGACATTGTTAATATTATATATTTCTGCAACTTTTTCCATAAATGCTTTTGCTGTTTCATTAGCAAGTTTTGTAGCATATGTAGGATTTTCATTTGTAACTGATATTCTTATGACATCTGTATCTTCTACTGATGATACTTCTATGCTATTTTTTAATGCATTTTCACTTATACCTATACCAGTATTTGTAATAACCTGTCTTACTACATCATTACTTGTTACTAATTCACTATATGTTCCTACTAATTTAGAGTTTATTGTTAAATCTGTTGTTGTTATTGCTTCTGTTGTATTTCCTGTAGGATCTGAACTTTGTCCTGCTAATACTAATTTTGTAAATGCTGTGTATTCTGGTACAACAAATCCTATTGAATATATTACTCCTATAACGGCAAATATTGCAACTATCAATATAATTTTTATTTTTTTATTCCAGAACATTTCAAATAGTTCTTTCAAATCTAATTCTTCCATTAGTTCCCCCTTATAAACTATGATGAACATTTTTTATGGTCTTTACTTAATATTTATAGCGACCTTATAAGTATATATTGAAGTAGTTAATTTTTCAAGTATTTTTACTAAAAAAGTTGAAATAAATAAGCATTTTTATTTTATTTCAACTCTTAATACTCTTATTATTTTAATTTTATAGTTTTTGAGCGAATCATAAATCCTACACCAACAATTAGAACAACTACTGCACTAATAATAATAGTATTTGTTAGCCCTGCTGCTGGAAGTTTATTTGAACCTTTTACAGTATTATCTTTTATTGTATTATATACTGTATTATTTTTTGTACTTCCTGCTACATTGTTTCCTGTTACCTTATTACCTACTGAATTTCCATTATTTACTATATTATTTCCACCAACCTCATTTTCTGGCTCTGTTGTTCCTGGATCTTCAGATGTTGGTTTTTCTATAATTGAAACTTTTAAACTATAATTTTCTTCTTGGTTTAATGTACCATCATTTGATAATAAAAAATTATTTAATAATATATTATCTGTTGAACCTGCTGTTACACCATCTTTTACTGTAAATGTAAATGTTGCAATTTGAACATTTGCTTTTGATGATTTTGTTAATCCTGTTACAACTTTTGAACTATCTTCATATGATACATCCCATCCATTTAAACCTTGTACAGTAACTGAATCAAAGATATTATTATTATATTCTAATGTTGCTTGAAATCCTAATGTTTCACCTTCTGCAACATCATCAAATGCTCCTAAAGATACTGTCATTGTTACTGTTTTTGTTCCTTCTTCAATTGCTGTTTGTCCAGTTACATTAACTTTTGCTGAAGCTGCTAATACTGTGTTTGCCACTAAAATTATACTTACTAATACTACTAAACTTATTACTTTTTTCATTTTAAACATTCCTTCCTTTTTATATTATCTGTTGTATATTTTAACATTACTATTGCTTTTGTACAAGTAACTTTTTTGACATTTTGTTTACATTTTCTTTACTTTTTTGTTACATTTTAGGTGGATTTAATATTATTATTTGAATTCTTACTAAATCCTTAATTGTTATTTGTTCTTTGTCATAGTTTGCATCTGCTGCAAGTTCTTCTATATTTGTTAACTCTCTTCTTTTTAAGATTGCATTTTGCGTTCTTACTAAGTCTACAATATTTACTGTTCCGTCTGAGTTTAAGTCACCTTTTACAATTAAAGTATATTCTCTTCCTGATGTTAATTTTAAGATGTCTCCTGTTGCAACTTTTTCTCCTTTTTGAAGTTCTTTTTCGTTTCTTAAAATTGTATATTCTTGTTTAATTGGTAGTTTGTCAGCTATTTTTTCTGCTGTTGTGTTTACTGTTATATTGCATATTTTGTCTGTTGTTACATCATATTCGTCTTCTTCTCTATATATTATATCAAAATTTACAGTTGTAACATTTCCTGCTTTGTCAGTTGCTTTTACTTCGTAAAATCCTTCTTGAGTTATATTTTGTGTTTGTGTATAGTCTTCTTGTAAAGTTCCATTTAAATATAATTCTATCTTTTCTAAGTTTTGGTCTGTTATTTTTAATTTTACTGATTGGTTATATACTTGTCCATCTTCTGCTCCTGTGATTTTAGGTGGTGCTTTATCTATGTTGTTAACTTTTGCTTTTGCTTGAAAATTTCTTCCTCTTCTTTCATATTCAAATATATATTCCCCATTTTCTTGGAAAGTATACGTGTTTTTATTGTTGTTATTTGTTACATGAGTGTCTGTTCCTATGTTTAGTGTTGCTGTTACATCTTTGTTAGTTAGAGCTGTAGTTGAATATGTTATATTTATTGGGTTTGCTTGGATGTATTCGTCTATGTATATTTCTAGCATATTTGATGTCCATGTTAACATATTTTTAGCTTTTATGTAGTGATAGCTTTTGTGTTCTGCAGTTGTTCCTTCTAATTGTATTGTTTCTAGAGAATCTTTTATTGTGTCTCGCCATGTTTTTTCGTCTGATATGTCTAAATCTGAATTTTCTGCAAGACTTAAGTTTAAGTTGTCTGCGGTTTGTAATAATGTTTGTAAGTCTGTTATTTCTGGAGTTTGTGTTATTTGCATGTTGTCTATTAGATTTATATAAGATTCTCCTATTTTATTTATTTCTGTTAGGATTTCTTCTATTTTTTGCTTGGTTAAATTTGTTGTTTTGTTTTGGTATTTTGTGATTATTGTTTCTCCTGTTTTGTATAGGTTTTCTAGGTGTGTCCATAGATTTGTTGTTGTTAGGGTTTTTACTTCGTTTTTTAGGGTTTCTATTGTTGTTGTTATGTCTTGCATTTGGGATAGGTCTGTTTGGTATTTTTGTTGGAAGTCGGTGTATTTTGTGATTGTGGTTTCGGCTTGCTCATTGAATTTGATTTCTTTTTCTATGGCTTCGTAGTATGTTTTTATTTGGGTGTAGTCGTTGGAGTTTAGGATTGTGGGGTTGGAGATTTTTGTTATCATTTCTTCTGTTAGTAGTTCAAATTCGGAATTTTCCTCTTGATTGTATTCTTGTAGGATTGATTTATCTTGGTAGTTTCCTGTATTATTTATTAGGTATGTGTCTTTATTTAAATATATTGTATTGTCGTGTGAATATACGGATTGTTTATACACCTCTGGGCAATTATTATCCATCCAAATATACTTTAATTTTAATGAATTATAATATTTATTATTCTTAATTTCTAATTCAGTCTTATTTTCTGGCAAATTCCATATCACTATTTCAGATGAAGACCCTTTATCAGGTCTCGCTGTATATCCCCAACCTCTTCCCTGGTTTATTGAGATATTATTCTCTATACAACATGCTGATATACCAATTTTTATTGCCTCATCACCTGCTGTATCATTTCTACAAAAAACTTCTATAGGATATGTACAATTTATAAATATATTATTTCTTGCAATAATATTTTCAAAACCAGTTGTTACAGCACTTCCTTGAAAAGTAAAACCTGCATCATATGTATTTCTTATAATACAATTTTCCACTAATATATTTTTTCCTTGATTCCAAAACTCAATCCCATTTCCATATCGTGTAAATGTGTCTGGTATTTGAACACTTCCACCTATATTTTGAACAATACAATCATGAATATAAACATTTTCAGTTTTCCCATCTTTTTTTGCAATACCATGAGCTCCAGTATATTGTATATTTAAACCATCCATTATTGTATAAGAAGATATTTTTACCAAATCATTTCTTGATACAAACTTTATATTTCCTAATTTTTCACTAGGATTTTTATCACATTTTATATAAAAATACTTACTTTCACAATAAAAATCATATTCATTTTGTAATTTATCCTTTGAATTTTTTCTATTTCCATAGATATTTCCTTGTTCATCTGCTATAAACCCTATATTATAAGGCTCATAATATGTTTGACCTATACCATCAAAATTTGAATAATTTGATAAATCTATTTTATATATTCCTTCTCCATCTACCTCCCAAGCATCTTTATTTACTAAAATATTAGCACCACTGATTTTTGGTTTTTCGCCTTCTCCATATGATCCAATATAAAACATTGAATCTTCAGAGGCTTCTACATTAAAAATTATCGTTCCATAAAAAACATCACCCTTCTTAAAAAGAACTCGCTCATTTCCATAATACGTTTTTTTATTGGCTTGTGCTAATGACATTGGGTTATTTATATCTGTACCGTCTGTTGATGTTCCATCTGCTGAAATATAATATGTTTTAAATTCTGAATCGCTTGCAATTGATAATTCTTTATCAAATTTTTGCATCAATTCTATTTTTTGAGTGTTTACATTTATTTGTTTTAAATTTTGTATAACAAAAAAAGAAATAACTAATAATAAAATTATAAAAAGAAATAGATTCAAAAAAATCTTATTGTTCTTTATTTTTCTTTTAACTTTTCTTCTATAACTCATTACTATTCCTCCTTTGTATTATTATTTAATATAATATTATAATTTATTATTAAAATTATGTGAATACTTGTAACTAAAACGTAAAAAAAATGAAATTATTCTGTAATCATTTTATCTTTTTAAAATATTTTTGCTGTTTAATTTTTAATGTAAAAATATATTATAGACATATAATTATAAAATAGTATTACATGTCTATATTAAATTTTTTTAATATTTTCATATGGATTTTTTACATTTATTTATACATTTCCTTATAAATACTTTTCCTTTTCTAAAATTATCTCCTATATGATAAAACATATTTACATACATTCTATGCATTTTAGAGTATTGTTTATTAGTTTCAAATAACTTAGAGTTCAAAAATTGTTCTGCTTCTTTATTATACCAGTTTGCCTCTTTTCTATTTCTTATTTCAGCATATGATTTTGTATACTTTTCAGGTATTATTCCCAAAGACATAAAATGGCTAGAGTTCATACAATATTTACATCTACAATTGTTTCCAATAGCTTTAAATTTTATTGGTTTTTTAACATCTTCAAAAATATCCTGATGTTCTGGCTCTGCATAACATGCTTTTATTTTTCCAGTTGCTAAATTTAATATAAAACTCCATGCACCTGCATAACAAAATTCATCTCTAGTTTTCATAAAATTACTTAAGGTATATTCAAATAAGGGAGATTCAAACTCTCTTGCATATTTTATATATTCTTCATCGGTTTTATCTGTATAAAATTTCACATCTTTAATATTTTTATTTTCAACATCTTCTTTTCTTGTAACTGCTACTTGTGGTAAAGCATTAAAATTACTTATACAGAAAGCTTTTATTTCTGGAATTAGTGGTATATACCCATCATATAGGTTTAGTTGCACAAGAAAAGAACATCCAGCTTTTTTTATTTTTTTTACATTATCTGCAAACACACTTAAATTATTTGTTCTTTTTAATTCAATATAATGTAATGAAAATGCAAAATGTAATCTTTTTAATAAATCACTTGGTATTTTAGTTAAAATTTCATCAAATCTATTTGTAATGGTTCCATTAGTAGTAATATTAACAAAATGTCCTTGTTTTAAAATTTCTAAAATAATATCTGGCATTTCCTTTGGAATCAAAGTTTCACCTGCCCCACAGATGCTAATATATGAAACTCCTCCCAATCTTTCTTTTGATAATCCTTGCCCAATTGTTTTAGCATCATATTTAAACTTTGGTAATTCTAATTTTCTTCTTTTTTCTTGAATAACATAACAATATTCGCATTTCAGATTACAAGCTGTTACTGGCACTAAACATTCTATAAATCTTTTTATTTTTTCCATTTTGTATTTTCCTTTCTATTTTTTATTATCAAACTTTAATCAAATGTAATTTTATTAAAAATTTTTTTATTATGTTTTCATATAAATATTTAAATTCCTCTTTCCTATAATTTAAAATTACTATCAATCCTAAACTAACAAAGAAAGTAATTAAAGCTTTTACTATAAAGATAAAAATAGTCATCTCTTTAAATAAAATTTTATTAATAACACTTAATATTAAACAAACAAAAAGAATTTCTACTACCTGCAAAATCTGATTTTTAAAAAATTCACTTGGTTTCTTCTTAAAAAATTTTTTAAACAACATATATGGATTATACCAAAATGTTGTCAATAATCTAGAAATTGCTGTTGCTATTAAAATTCCAAACATACCAATAATTTTTCCTAATATAATAGATAAAATCAAATTTAATATACAATTTAAAATAGAAATTAATTTAGTATCTCTAAATAATCCCGTAGTATCTCTGTACATCCATACAGGATTAAGAATACCTGCCATATAAAAATTTATTATTATTGCTAATTCAGTCCAATTATCAAGTAAATATTCATTTCCAATCCATAAAAATATAAAATCATTCATTAAGAATACTAAGCAAATTGTACAAACACCAAATATAATAAATCCACATAAATCCACAAACTTAAATATTGTGTATTTTCTTTTTAAATCATCTCCTGCATTTAATTGACCAATACTTGCATAAACTGAAGAAAATATTGTATTTAAAATTGTATTTAAACTATTTATAATTAAGTAATAATTAGAATAATAACCCACAGAAATAGTTCCAACTAATACAGAAATCAAAATATTATCTGTATTATTTACAACTATTGCTGTTACTTTATATATAAACATTGCTCCAACATTAGAAAAAATATTTTTCTTCTCTTTAGAAGACAATTGATTTTTCTTCTTTATAAATGGGTATAATTTATTCGTTTTTATTGCAGTTATTACATTATTTATTAGTGTACATAATAATTGTATAACTAAATATAAAATATAATTATGCGTCAAAATTAAAACAGCTATTTGTAATATAAATTGTACTATCTTTATTACTGTTGAATAAATTTGTAATAAATATCCTTTCTGATCTGCAGTTAATATTGCAGATTTATAAGAAAATAAATATGATAAAACAGTATTCATCAAAAACATAAAATAATATACATTGATATTTTTCATATTTTCTGGTAAATTTACCAAATACTTCAAAAAAGGTATTGCTAGAACTCCAACAATAAATACTATAAATGCTATTGAATTATATGCTTTCTTATAAAAGTTCAATAATGCCGCCATTTTATCTTCGTCTTTTTCAACCAATGGCTTATACATACTATATATAATAGCATTACCAAATCCCAATTCTGCAAGTGATAAAACAGTTAATATATTAGTAAATAAGCCATTTATACCTAAATATTCAGCACCTAAAAGTCTTATAAATATAGTCCTAGATATAAAACTTAATAATAAATTAAATACTTGTGAGCCAACTCCAAAAATTATATTAACAACTGATTTATAAGTTTTGGATTCATTATTGTTAACCGACAATTTCATTAAAAATTTCTCCTTACTCCATAAAATTAAATTATTATTTTTATATTTAATATATCATATATTTTCATATTATTAGTACAAATATAAAATTTTTCATACTATTTTTAATTATTATAAAATAAATCCCTTGTATATAATTTATCTTCTGCTGTTTTTACTAAATCATCAATTCTATTAGCTAATATTAAATCAGAATTATTTTTAAACATATTAAAATCTTTTATAATTTCACAATCATTAAATTTTTCACCGTTAAACATTGGTTCATAAATTATTATTTTAACATTTTTTGTTTTTAATAATTTGATTATATCTTGTATTGCACTAGATCTAAAATTATCAGAATTTGTCTTCATTGTCAATCTATATACACCAACAACTTTGGGCTTTTTCTTTATTACCATATCTACAATATGTTGTTTTCTTGTATCATTTGATTTTACTATTGCTTCTATTAAATTTTCAGGAATTTGATTATAATTAGCCAATAATTGTTTTGTATCTTTTGGTAAACAATATCCTCCATATCCAAAAGAAGGATTATTATAATGCTTTCCGATTCTAGGATCTAATCCTACCCCCTCTATAATATCCCTAGTATTTAAACCTTTTATCTCTGCATATGTATCTAATTCATTAAAATATGCAACTCTTAATGCTAGATATGTATTAGCAAACAATTTTACTGCTTCCGCTTCTGTATTATTCATAAACAATACATCTATATCTTTTTTTATAGCTGCTTCTTCTAATAAATGTGCAAACTTTTTAGCTCTCTCACTTTTTTCTCCAACAATAATTCTTGATGGATAAAGATTATCATATAAAGCCTGTCCTTCTCTTAAAAATTCTGGTGAAAACAAAATATTTTCAATATTATATTTTTTTTTCATATTATTTATAAAACCTACAGGAATCGTTGATTTTACTACCATCGTTGTATTTATTCCCATACTAATAACTTTTTTTATTATATCTTCTACGCTAGATGTATCAAAATAATTTTCAATATCATCATAATTAGTTGGTGTACTTATTATTATATATTCTGCATCTTTGAAAGCATCTTTATAATCCAAAGTTGCTCTTAAATTTAATTTTTTATTCTTAAAAAAATTTTCAATTTCTTTATCTTTTATTGGTGATTCTCTTTTATTTATCATATCTACTTTTTCTTTAACTATATCTAATGCAACTACTTCATTTTTTTGACTTAAAAGTATTGCCATTGATAACCCTACATATCCTGTTCCAGCTACTGCAATTTTCATTTTTCTACTCCTTTATCCATTATTTTACATTTTTTATTTTTTCTAATGATTTTAATCATACACTTTATATTATTTTTATTTTTTCAACATCTGCTTTATCTTCAATAAATATAATTTTATTTTTCTCTATATCACTCAATGTATCATATACTCCTTTTACTTTTCCAGATAAATTGTTAATTGCTATACAAGGAGTATTTGTAATTATTGTAAAAATCATTCCGTGAAGTCTATCTGTTACGACAATCTTTGCCTTTGCAAATTTTTTAAGCATTTTTCTCAATTCTTTATAAGCTTCTCTATTACTATATCTATTTTTTTTCGTTAATACTGTATCAATATATGTTTCACTATTATCTTCATAAATATTTTTTACTTTTTCTTTTATCTCCATCATTATATCATCATCAAGAACTTTTTCAAAGTCTTTTCGAAAACAGAAAAGAATTCCTTTTCTTTTATATTTTTTATTACTTCGTTTCAATGTTAATGCTATATCTTTTGTTAATTCAGCATTTATTTTCATCTTATTTTTAACAAAATTATAAGTTTTAGCATCTCTACATTGAAATTTTAATTTTTTACATTTTTGATATTTTTCAATATCTATTTCAAAACATTCTTTGCCAAACTCATCATTAGAATAATATATTGTTTGAGGAAATACTAAAACATCATTATTACAAAACCTGTCTAAAACAATATTTATTCTATACTGCTCATTTCTCCATAGAGTACCGGTATTTCCCCCTCCTGTAATATAAATTTTATCTTTTTCATTTATATCTTTTTCCAATTCATTGTTAAAAAAATAATTCATTTCAATTGCTGAAACCAAAAAAGGTAATTTTTTTTGACCTTTTAGCAATCTTTGTTCCGCAAATAATATAGCATAATCTCCCAAATTTCCTGTTGTAGGTCCATTAAATATGAAATGTCTCTCTCTTCCTAGTATTTTTTGCCTTAATGAATAGATTTTAAAATGGCATACAAAAAATATTTCTGATATACTTTTTCTAGATAAATAATTGTACAGCAATCTTGGAAATAATTTAATTAAAATGAGTTTCATCTTTATCTTTTTTGATTTTATCTTTCCTATTTTAAAATAATTAAAATATTTTAATTCTTCCTTAAAAACCTTGTAGCCTAACCTTTTTTTCGTTATTAAATTTATATTTCTTAGTAACTTATTTTTTATTAAATTATCTAAATCACTGTGTATTTCAATCGGTAATTCATCTTTTAATTTATTATAATATTCTATTTCCTTATTCCAGTATGAATTAAACCCCGCATTCATAATACTATTTTCCCTTATTCTATAGTAATAAGAATACATATTTGTATTACATACTATTTTTAGATTATTTTTTTTCAACAATCTTATTAAAAACTCTATATCTTCATATACCGTAAGCCCTTTTTCATATTTACAATCTTTAAATAAATTTATTTTATATAATTTTCCCCATGCCTCATGTGGTAACTTATCTTTCAATATTTCAGATAGATACTCTTTACTAGTATAAATTGTAGTTTCTTTTGCATTATTGTAAAATTCACATTTTTCTTCTCTACCATTAGCATCATTTTCAAAAAAATTTATTCTATTTATACTAGAAATATCCGCTTCATTTTCTATAATTAATTTATATAAATTCTCAATATAATCATTTTTTACAAAATCATCACCATCAATTGTTGTTATATATTTACCTTTTGCTCTATCTATAGCATAATTTCTAGAATCAGATAATCCTCCATTTTCTTTATGAAAAACTTTTATTCTGTTATCCTCTTTTGCATATTCCTCACATATTTTTCCACTACCATCTAGAGAACCATCATCTATTAGTAATATTTCGATATTTTTATATGTTTGAGATATTATTGAATTAATACACCTCTTTAAATATTTTTCTACTCCATAAATTGGTACTATTATACTAATTAAATCGTTATTCATATTATTGAGCTCCCTTTTTCATTTTTTGTAATTTGCTTGTTTTTTATAAAAAAATATGTATCAGGTGAGATAGCAAAAAGCAAATTTTTTAATTTATATTTTATAGAAATCTTTTTTTGTCTAAGCAATAACATATATACTTTTCTATATTCTTTTAAAAAATCTTTTTTTATATCTTTAAAACTTGAAATATTTCTTACACATTTTAAATAATCTATTTTAGCCATATCAATATATTTAATTATAGTCTTTATAAAAATATCTTCATCCTTTCCTTTAAAGAAAAAAATTTTTTCTTTATATGCTATTAAACAATCTAATCTTTTTAAATTAAATTTTTTCTTAGTTATGCTATTATCATTTTCTCTATAATTATACAAATAATCATTAATTATAGCAATTTTATCTAAAGTATATAATATTTTATAGGTAACAAATTCATCTTCATGAATTTTCCCTATGGGAAACCTTATATTTGTGAACAATTCTTTTTTATAAATTTTATTCCATACCACAGTATTTTCTACTACATGCTTACCATATTGTTCTCTTATAATTTCTTTACCTGATTTTATACAATAATCATCATACCCTAACTTTTCTATAATATCTTTTTGATCGTTTACTTTTAAAATATTACATTGTGCAAGTTTAACATTTTTACTTTTTATAGCATTGTATAATTTTTCTACGTAATATTTATCAACATAGTCATCAGAATCTACAAAACAAATATACTCACCAGTTGCAATATTGATACCATGATTTCTAGCATCTGATAATCCGCCATTAGTTTTATGTATCACTTTTATCCTTGAATCTTTTTTCAAATATTCGTCACATATATTTCCACAATTATCTGGTGAACCATCATCAACTAAAATAATTTCTAAATTCTTATAAGTTTGTCCTAATATCGAATCCAGACATTCTTTTAAATATTTTTCTACATTATATATTGGTATTATTATTGAAATTAAATCATTTTCGCTCATATTATTTTTTCCTTTTTTTAATTTTATTT
>CAJFJM010000036.1 GCA_904384245.1 uncultured Clostridia bacterium | reverse complement strand
TTTTTTATTCGTTTTCTTCTAATAAAAATATTTAAAAATATTAATTTTTTAAAGTTTTTTCTTATTATCTACAAAAATATCTTTTGCATTTTTATTTTATATTTATTGTTAAAATAAGTCAATATATTATAGTGTTTTATTTCTTTTTGCTTATTTACGTTTCCAGCTCTTGCACATAAATTCATAAATTATACCTTCTTATATACATTTCCCCCTCTCCTTCGTTTTCTTTAAGTTAAATACTTAAAGAAATTTACTTGTCTAAATTTTATCAATAAATAATAGTTAAATCAAGCTTTTAAGAAATTTTTTCAAAAAAATTTTTAAAATTCTAAATAATAAAAAAATTATTCAAAATTTTAAAAAAGTCTAATATTTCAATGCATAGCAACTTTAGCAAATTTCTTTAAGTATTTAACTTACAGAAATTTACTTGTCTTTTATTATTTCAAAAATCATTTATAAAATTTACAATTTATTTCACATTAACCCTTTTAAAAATAAATTGACTCATATCTGTAATCTCCCTTGATGTAGTCCCCTGTTCCACAATATTATCAACCGGTAAATCTAAAGTAATAGTAGTCTGAAAACTCTTACCAGAATCTAGTAAAATAGTAAAATCAAACTGCAAGTTTGCCTTTAAATTTTCCTCAGCTATTGAAGCCTTTTTTAACAATTCTGTATAATTAACTTCTTGGTCATTTCCCTCATATGTACCAATATCTTGAATTCCATATCTAAAAGCAACTATACCACCTTGATTAGAAATTTTCATATTTTTAATATCTGATTTAGAATCAGCCACATATTCTAAACTAGTACATTCATTTTCTTGATTGTTTACAAACATCGCACTCTCTTGAGCTACATCTGGATGATAAAATTTACTAACACCAATATTTGGTGACTTTATTAAATTTATATTATCAATTTTAACAGATTTTATAGTTTCTTGTTCAATATAACTCGAATTTTTATCAATATACAAATAAATATCATTATTTTCTAAAATATTAAATGCCCATCTATTATTAACATCTGTTGGTTGTATTTCAACACCATCTACTTGGCTAATTAAAATAATTTTTGTTAAAGAAAATGGCATATTAGTTTCTCCTTCAACATTATATTTTAAAATAATAATTCCAGAAACAAATAATATTGTAGAAATAATAACAATTACCATAACTAAATGAAATATTTTTTTATTTGTAACTCTTTTTAATTTTTCTATCATCTTTATTTAAAATCCTTTCTTTTCTTGCTCTTTTTTGCTTTTTCTTAATTCCCTAAAAAAATCTTTTAATAAATTTTCACAATCATTTTTTAGAATTCCTTTTTCTACATTAACTATATGATTAAATTTAAAATCCTCCATTAAATTAAGAACAGAGCCTACAGCTCCTGTTTTTTCATCACTTGCTCCATAGTATAAATTTTTTATCCTAGATTGAATTATCGCCCCAGCACACATAGGACATGGTTCTAAAGTAACATACATATCACAATCAATAAGTCTCCATGATTCTAATTTTTTACTTGCCTTTTGAATAGCTAAAATTTCTGCATGTTTTGTTGTATCATATTTAGTCTCTTTTAAATTATGAGCTCTAGCTATAATCTTACCATCTTTAACAATAACACAACCTACTGGAACCTCTAATTTTTTATATGCTTTTTTTGCTTCCTTTAAAGCTTCTTTCATAAAAATACTATCCATAAATTCCTCTCTTTTTATTATATAGAAAATAATTTGAAATTTTAAGTTATATATAACCAAAGTGAAAATAAAGTATTTTACTTCTGAAAGAAATCTTGTAAAACTTTTTAATTTCACAAAAAAGTTAAAACTGATTTCTTTATACTTCTTATTTTTCTTACTTTTCTTATTTTTTTATATTTAAATTATAATTTATATATTTAAAAAAATCAACCATTAAACTAAATGGCCTATGTTAAAATAAACTAAAAAATGAATTAAAAAAATGAACTTAAAGAAACTCCCCTAAAAAATTAAGGAATTTCCAAAAGTTCACAAGAAGCACTTCTAAATATCCATACAAACATATAAATAACACATTTGAAAACAAAATTAACTCTATCTATTTAAAAAATTGTCAATCATCCTATCTATATCTTCACATTTAATATTATAATATTTACAAATATTTTCCATACATCTCCTCTCTACAGAACTTAGTTTTTTCTTTAGTTTTTTGCTTTTATTATTTTTCATATGTAAAACCTCCTATTTCATAAAAAAAATGTCATTTTTTCCCAAATAGTATTATTATATTTATATACACATTATGGGTATTTAGATACTAAGAGATGGATGCCCTAATCTACCATCTCTTAGATTTTAACCCCTCTATATATAAGATTAAAAAAACACTAAAAAAAGTTGCATCTTAGAAAAATTTTTTCTTATATATTTTTATGTAATATCACAAAAGAAAAGGAGGTTTTTATGAAGAAAAATAATTTTTTAAAAGGAAAAAAATACGGAAGTATTACTGTTCAAGTATTTAAAGAAAACCAAACTAATAAAACTATTTTTTATCTTCAATCTGATAGTGATTCTTTACTTCCTGTTATGGATGTATTAGAAGATACATTAAAACAATATTAAATATAAAATACTTTCTTTATATAGTTAAAATTTGCTATCTAAAGGAGTATTTTTATTATTTAAAATAGCTTGTATTTTATTTTCTAAATTTTTTGAACTGTTATAATTTTGTTTACTAATTTCTTCTCTTATCTCTGATAATTTACAACTCTTTTCTTCATCTGCTATTTTTACAGCCTTTAACTCTTTTTTTAAGTTTATTAAATCAGAATTTTTTAAATCAATCATTTCTTCTAAAATTTTTGATTTTTCTCTTTCTTTATTTAATAAAAATTCAAAATGTTTTCTAAACATATTTACACCCCCTTTATAAAAAATTAGTTCTGCAGAACTATTTGTAGTATAGTAAACCACATTTTGTTTGTCAACAAATATAGAAAATTTTAACCATTTATTTATTAAATATATTATAATTAACCTATTTATAAATTAATTTTTTTATACCATAAAAATTTACAAAACGAACATTTTGTAGTATAATACTTACCAGAAAGGATTGATATTATGAACAGACTAAAAGAGCTAAGGCAAAAAAGAGGACTTTTACAATCTGATATTGCAAAAATTATAGAAAAAAGTGATAGGGCTGTTGGACAATATGAAAGAGGAGAACGTGACCCCAGTTCAGAAACATGGATAAAATTAGCCAATTTTTTTAATGTTTCTTTAGATTATCTATTAGGAAAATCAAATTCAGAATTTAATTCAAATAAAATTGATAATTTTTTAAATGAAGAAATGCTTGGAATGACAAAGGAAGAATATCTTAATTTACCAAAAGAGCAAAAAAAACAAATAAGAGATTTTGCCTTATTTGTAAAAAATCAATATGAAATAAATAATAAATAAATTTATATTTTAAAAGTTAATCTTTCTTGTTATATACGGAAAAATCCACATAAAGATATGGTGTGCCTAGGCGGACTCGAACCACCATCTACCGCTTAGGAGGCGGTTACTCTATCCTGCTGAGCTATAGGCACATATCTAACAATATTTATTATAACACATTTTTTTATTTTTTACATATTATAAATATAATTTTTTTTATTTGCAATTACAAAAATAAGGGAGGCAAAAAATGCAAAAAATACTAAGCCACATGAGAAAAGCAATAGAAGAATATCATATGATTGAAGAAGGAGACAAAATAGCAATCTGTTTATCTGGAGGAAAAGATTCAATAACAATGTTAAATGCATTTAAGGCTTTACAACGTTTTTATCCCAAACATTTTGAAATAATAGCTATAAGTATTGACCCAGGTTTTGAATTTTTTGATACAAATCTTCTTAATGAAATATGTAATTCATTAGATATACCACTATTTATTGAAAAAAGCAATGCAAAGGAAATTGTTTTTGATATAAGAAAAGAAAAAAATCCTTGCTCATTATGTGCTAATTTAAGAAGAGGAATTATAAATTCTATTGCTATTAGAGAAAATTGTAATAAAATCGCTTTAGGGCATAACCAAGATGATGTATTAGAAACTTTTTTATTAAATTTATTATATACTGGAAGTATAAATACTTTTGCTCCTGTTAGTTTTATGGATAGGACTAAAATAACACTTATCAGACCTCTTATTTATACACCAGAAAAAGAAATTAGAAGTTTTGTAAAAAGAAATAATTTGCAAATTATGCCAAAAGTTTGTCCTATGGATGGAACTTCTAAACGTGAATTTATGAAAGAACTTATTTTTAAATTAGGAAAAGAAATTCCTATGTTACGTGCAAATTTATTTGGAGCAATACAAAGAAATATTAAGGGCTGGGAAAAAATTAGTTAAAATTTTGATTGATAGTACAATATTCTATCAGTACTTAAGCTTAACTCACAAAAAATTTAGTTAAAATGTTTAAAGAAGTAGTTCTACTTCTTTTTTATTACATTTTAGTTTTACTACTCTTTCAATTGATTATTTAAATTTTCAAGGCAAAAGCGAAAAACTTAGTCAGCGCTAAGAGGTATATGTATAAAAATTTTCACATTTTGAGGTGTTTAGTGTAGGGATTTAAAACTTCTTAAAATAAAAATTGGGAGAATCTCAAACCCTTTTGAGAGGGGCCCAATTTTTATTTTTAGAAGTTTTTAATCCCGGAGCGTAACCCTCAAAATGTGAAAATTTTTATACATATACCTCTGGGAGCGAGCAACACACTAGGACATTGCCTTGAAAATTTAAATAATCAATTGAAAGAGCACTAGCTAAATTTATCGCACAACATTTATGAATGGTTTGTTACTAATTCTAGCATTTTTTCTTTTAAGATTTCTAATTTTTCTTCCGCTTCTTTTTGGCTTTTTCCTTTTATTCCCATATATAATTTTATCTTTGGCTCTGTTCCAGATGGTCTTACACAACACCAAGCTGAATCTTCTAATTCATAATACAATACATTTGATTTTGGAAGTCCTGTACTTTTTATATCTCCTGTTACCATATCTTTTTCTATGTCTTTTTCAATATCTCTAAATCTTAAAACCTTGTATTCCCCTATGTTTTTTACATCTTTGTTACGAGTATCTATCATCATTTGCTTAATTTCTTCTGCACCTTCTGGTCCTTCTCTTACTATTGAAACTTGAGTTTCTTTATAATAACCATATTTTTTATAAATATTAGTCATCTGATCCCATAATGTTTCTCCTTTAGATTGATAATAACATGCAGCTTCGCATAATGACATTACAGCAGCTATACCATCTTTATCTCTTGCATAATCTCCAATTAAGCATCCATAACTTTCTTCAAAACCAAATACATATGTTTTATCTTTGTTTATTTCTGCATTTCTCATAACTGCACCTATATTTTTAAACCCTGTTAGTACTTCTATCAATTCTAAATTGTATTCTTTTGCAATTGCATCTGCTAAATTAGAAGATACTACAGTTTTTATAAGCATACCATCTTTAGGGATTATTCCTTTTTCTTTCATTTGAGAAAGTCTGTATTCTGCAATCAATAATGCTGACATATTTCCTGTATAATCACGATATTCTCCTGTAATTTTGTCTTTAGAAAATACTCCTAATCTGTCTGCATCTGGGTCTGTTGCTACAACTACATCTGCATCAACTTTTTTTGCCAATTCTAATGCTAGTTTAAATGCTTTTGGGTCTTCTGGATTTGGATAATCTACTGTTGGGAAATTACCATCTGGTTTGCTTTGTTCAGGTACAACATATAGATTTTGTATTCCTATTTCTTTTAATAATCTTTCTGCTATTGTGTTTCCTGTTCCATGTAATGGTGTATATACAACTTTTAAAGTTTTTCCTTGTTCTTTTACAATTTCTGGTTGTAAAATTAAATCTTTTAATGTTTGTATATATTTATCATCCATTTCTGTTCCAATAACATTAAATAATCCTTTTTCTATTGCTTCTTCTTTTGTTATTTCTTTTATTTCTGAAAAATTTTGTACTTCTCTTACTTTTGTTATTATTTCTTTATCTCTTGGACTAACTATTTGAGCACCATCATCCCAATAAACCTTATATCCGTTGTATTTAGGAGGATTATGACTTGCTGTAATCATAACTCCTGCTGTACATTTTAATGTTCTTACTGCATAAGATAATTCTGGAACTGGTCTTAAGTTTTCAAATAAATATGTTTTTATTCCATTTGCATTTAATATTAGTGCTGTTTGCATACTAAATTCTTTTGACATTATTCTTGAATCATAACTTATTGCAACACCTTTATCTTGAGTTCCTTGTTCTAATATATAATTTGCTAAACCTTGTGTGGCTTTTCCTACTGTGTATTTATTCATTCTGTTTGTTCCTGCTCCGATTACTCCTCTTAATCCTGCTGTTCCGAATTCAAGTTCTTTATAGAATCTGTCTTCTATTTCTTTTTTGTCATTTTTTATTTTTAATAATTCTTCTTTTGTCTCATCATCAAATTCTGGACTAGTACACCATCTTTGATATTCTTGCATATAATCCATACAGATACCTCCTTTTACAAAATGAATATAAATTCATTTATTCTTTTGTAATTTATATATTGTAAAATTTTTTATACAATTCTCTTGCTGTTTTAGGACAGTCAACTCCTACATCATCTGCATTTTTTACTGGAGCAAATTCTTCTTCTCTTTTTACTCTTAAAACTGCCATATCATCTACTTCTCCAAAAGCATCAAATAAAAATGCTTCAAATTTATATGCATTTGGTGAATCTGGTACTACTAAATCTCCATTTTTATCGATATATTTTGCTTTTTTATATGCTATATGATATGGTAAAGGTTCACTTCCCATTCTTTCTATTGCTTCTACACTAAATAAATTACATAAAATATGTGATTCACCATATAATAATTCTCCATCTTTATCCTTTGCTTCTGCCATTTCATCTGTAATCTCTGAATATTCTATAACATTAGGTCTTCCATTTCTTTTACAAAAAACCCCTACTTTTTCATGTGGATTAGCTTTTACTACAGATTTGCAAGCAACCGTAACACTTTTGTCTATTGCAACACCCATAAGTACAGGGTCAACCATTTTTACTAAACAGTTATCTACTCCTCCAATAAAAACCCATTCAATCCCTAGCTGTTTCATTTTTTCTACCATACCAGTTTTTACTAATGATTCGTAAATTCCTCCATGACCATCTGCTGCCATTTTTATTAAACCATCTTCTCCAATTAGAATTTTACCTTCTGTATCAATCATTGGTAATTCCCCTTGAATAAAGAAAAATATATTTTTATCTTTTTGATAACCAAAAAATTTATTTTTTTCAAAAAATTCTAAAGTTTGTTTATTATTTTCTCTACTTGTCATTATAAACCAAGGAATTGTTACACCATATTTTTTTCCTTGCTCTTTTAACTCATCACATAATAACTCAAATAATGATTTATGTGAGTCTAAACCTATATCATATGTTCCTTTAGGTCCATTGTATCCAAGTCTTGTCCCTTGTCCACCTGCCATAGTTACAGCAGCAAGTTTACCTTCTTTTATTGCTTCTTTCCCTATGTTTTCATAATATTTATATTTATCTCCTAGTTTGTATTTATCTAAATATTCCATTGGAGTAATTTCATCTGAACAATTTTGCTTTTTTTGTTTTGTTGTATCATATAAATGACTAATAAGCTCAAAATCTATCGTTTTAATTTGATTTAATAATTCTCTTTTTTTATTATTATCTAATAGGTCATATGAATTTAATAAATGTTCTTGATTATATTTTTTTAATAAAGCTTTAATTTCTTCTAAATTTTGCTCCATAGTATCTCTCCCTCTCTTAATTTGCAATTACAAATTACAATCTCTATGTAATTTTAGTATAACAAAAAAATAGATAAATATTTAATACAATTTACCTATTTTATATTTATATACTATAAATTATTTTTTTTCAAGTATTTTATATAAATTTCTTAGCATAACTCCTTTTTTTTGACATTTTATGACATTAAACTTCATTTTATTTTTTTTATTCCATTTTATAACATTACTTCACCCATTGTTTTTAATACACTATCATAATTACTTGCTATTTCTTCTATATTTTCTGAAATCTCATTTACATCATAACAATCTATGCATTTCAAATTTTTCTCTTCTATGTATTTACTTATATTATTTCTCATTTCTGTTACATAATTTTTCTTTCCTTTTATAAAAACTGTTGTTTCTTTTTTTGTATTTTTTACATATTCCATTTTTAATTTATCTTCATTTTTCCAATTTATACTTAAAATTTTTTCTTTCTTTTCTTCTGGGATTGTTATTTTAGATACTAAAACTTCAACTGTTGGCTCTAAATCTTCATCTGTTAAAACAACTATTTCTTTATTTTTTTCTAATTCTTTTTCTATATATGGTAAAGTTATCATTTCAAAATGATAATCACTTGCAAAAAATAAACACATCTTATTTTCTTTTGTGTTATTCATAATATCACCCTTTCAAACGAAACAATTGAAAGCTTTTTTCAATAGTTGTTCTTTATTTCACTTCCAAATTTTACCATCTATTTTGAAATATGTCAATAATATTTCAAATAAAACTCATCGTGTTTTTTCGACAGCAAAAAACATTGTATAAAAATTTCAAAACTGTAAATAATTATATTAAAGAAATTTTTTCTAAAAAAGTTTATTGGAGGTAAGATATGAAATTTTTAATTAAAACCTTTAAAAATCAAAAAATTCAAATGGTAATTATCTTGTCATTTTTGCTATTCCTTTATACAAGTATTTGTGCTTTTTCTTACGCACAGAGTGTGTCTACAGATTTACAAAATAGTGTTTTTAGACTTCATGTAATTGCAAATAGTGATAGCAAAGAAGATCAAAATTTAAAATATAAAGTAAGAGATAATCTAATTTCTTATATGAATACATTATGCAAAGATAGTAATTCTAAACAGGAAGTAATTGAAATCGCTCAAAATAATAAAGAAGAATTACAAAATATTGCTCAAGCAACAGTTCTTGATAATGGATATGATTATCAAGTTAATGTTAAAATAGGGAATTTTGAATTTCCTACAAAAAATTATGGAGATATATCACTTCCTGCTGGATATTATGATGCCCTAAGAGTAGAGATTGGAAATGCTAGTGGTCAAAATTGGTGGTGTGTAATGTTCCCTCCCCTATGTTTTATAGATGTTACTTCTGGCGTTGTTCCTGATGAGTCTAAAGAACAGTTAAAAGAAAATATGTCAGAGGAAGATTATGCTCTTATTTCAGATACAGATGATGGTGAAATGAAGTTTAAATTTAAGATTTTAGAGTTCTTTACTAATGCTGGTATTATTACTGCTAAAAATTAGTTTGTAGTTATAATTTACAGCTATAAAACCAGCCTCGAATAAAAGTATTATATGATTTTTAAAATTACATAATACTTCTATTCGAGGCTTCTCTACAAAACAAAAATCTGAATTGTAACAAATTATAACTAAATATTAGCTAAAATTAAACTTTACTGTTGCATTCATAAATAGATTATGATATATTCATAATTAAGAATAAGCATAAATTCAAAGTAAATAAAATATATAATAACTTTTAGGAAGGGGAAATATATCTTGGAAAAACTAGTAATAACAGGTCCTACACCTCTAAAAGGTGAAGTAACAATAAGTGGAGCAAAAAATGCAGCAGTTGCAATTTTACCAGCAACTTTATTGATAAATGGTAAATGCACTATAAATAATTTACCTAATATAAGTGATGTAAAAATCTCTTGTGAAATTTTAGAAAAACTTGGTGCAAAAATAACTTGGAATAAACCTAATGAAATAACAATTGATACATCTAATATTACAACTACTAAAGCTCCTTTAGATTTAACTAGCAAATTTAGAGCTTCTTATTACATGATAGGCTCTATGTTAGGTAGAAAAGGAGAAATAGAAGTTGGTATGCCTGGTGGTTGTAAATTAGGTGCAAGACCTATAGACCAACACATAAAAGGTTTTGAAAAACTTGGTGCAGAAGTTACAGTTGAAAAGGGTACAATTTATGCCAAAGCAAAAAAATTAAAAGGTACAAATATCTATATGGATATTGTTTCTGTTGGTGCTACAATAAATGTAATGCTTGCTTCAGTACTTGCTGAAGGTACTACAATTATTGATAATGCAGCAAAAGAACCTCATATAGTTGATGTTGCTAACTTCTTAAATACAATGGGAGCAGATATTAGAGGTGCTGGTACAGATGTTATTAAAATAAATGGTGTAAAAGAATTACATGGGGATTGTACATATTCTGTCGTTCCAGACCAAATTGAAGCAGGTACTTTTATGTTAGCTGCTATTGCAACAAAAGGAGATATTTTAATAAAAAATTGTATAACAAAACATTTAGATTCAATTACTGCTAAAATCTTAGAGATTGGTGGAAACATTGAAGATAATGGAGATAGTATTAGAGTATGGTATAAAAATAGACCATCAAGTGCTAATATAAAAACTCTACCTTATCCTGGTTTCCCTACAGATTTACAACCTCAAATGGGTGTTGTTTTATCACTTGCAGATGGTACAAGCATAATAAATGAAAGTATTTGGGAATCTAGATTTCAATATACAGAAGAACTTAATAAAATGGGTGCAAAAATAACAGCTCAAGGCAAGACAGCTGTTTTTGAAGGTGTGCCTAAACTAACTGGTGCCCCAGTATATTCTTCAGATTTAAGAGCTGGTGCTGCTTTAATTATTGCTGGAACTGCTGCTCATGGTACAACTGAAGTATATAATTTGGAACATATTGATAGAGGTTATGAAAATATAGAAGAAAAGTTTAGAAACCTTGGTGCTAAAATTGAAAGAATAAAAGAATAAAAACAAAAATGCAAAAGAAAGAAGAAAAAACATGTTAGAATTTTGTAGTTTATATAGTGGCAGTAGTGGAAACAGCTTATTAGTAAAAACAGAAAATACAAATATTTTAATAGATGCTGGTGTAAGTAGTAAAAAAATAGAAACAGCTTTAAACTCTATAGATATTGACCCAAGTTCATTAGATGGTATTTTAATTACTCATGAACATACAGACCATGTTCAAGGTTTAGGTACCTTTGCAAAAAAATATGATTTACCTGTTTTTGTTAATCAAAAAACTTTAGATGCTATGCCAAAGCAAAAAGAAAAAATATCAGAGAAAAACATAAATTTGATAAAAATAGAAGAAAAATTTGAGATAAAAGATTTAAAAATAAAACCATTTGCTATTCCTCATGATGCTGTAAATCCTTGCGGATTCAATATTTTTAAGGATAATCGTAAAATAAGTATTGCAACAGATATTGGACATATGTCAAATGGAATTATAAAAAACTTAGAAGATAGCCTTTTTATACTACTTGAAGCAAATTATGACCCAGAAGTTTTAATGTGTTCAAAATATCCATATCAGTTAAAAACGCGTATTGCAGGTCCTACAGGGCATCTTTCTAATGAAATGGCTGGAAAAACAATTTCATATCTTTTAAAGTCTGGTTTAAAACAAGCTATGCTTGGACATTTAAGTAAAGAAAGTAATTTTCCTGAGCTTGCATATAAAACTGTTATAGATGAACTAATGCCAAACTTTAGTGAGAATAATTTTAAACTTTCTGTAGCTAAAAGAGATGAGTCTAGCCCTTTAATATCAATATGCTAGCAATTATCTATGCTTTATAAATACTGTACTAATAACATAATTAAATACATATTAAATTTATTATATTATAATCAATGAGTTAATACATAAACTAAGTTTTATTATATATAACCAGCATGAATTATCACATAATAAATACAATAATTAAATATTCATACATTTAAATAATAAAAATTTTTAAAGGAGTTCAAATGCTTACAATAAACATACTTTGCATAGGTAAAATTAAAGAAGATTTTTTTAGAAATGCAATAAATGAATACTCAAAAAGGCTCTCAAAATATTGCAAATTAAATATAGTTGAACTTCCTGATGAAAAAATACCAGATAAATTAAACATAAACATGACAGAACAAATTAAAGAAAAGGAAAGTAACAATATTATTAATCATTTACCAAAAGATACATATATTATTTGTTTAGATTTAACTGGTAAAGAATATTCATCAGAAAATTTTTCTTCTAAGTTAGAAAATCTTTCACAAATTACAAGTAATATAACTTTTGTAATTGGCGGTTCTTTGGGAATACATAAAAATTTACTAAATAAAGCAAATGAAAAAATTTGTTTTTCTAAAATGACTTTCCCTCATCAACTTATTAGAATCTTTTTACTAGAACAAATTTTTAGAGCCTTTAAGATTTCTAATGGTGAAACATACCATAGATAATATATATATTTTTGTAGAGAAAATACGAAAAAATCTTAAATAGAGACATTTTTGATTAAAAATTATATATTATATAATATTATAAAGCTATTATAATATTTATTATATATTATTACATTATATAAATATAAATTTAAATAAAAATTAAGATATTTTGCTATGGGGGGGGATTATTTTCTCTACAAAATTAAAAACTTTATTAAAGAGTTTTAATTTCTTTTTTTAATTTTTGGAATAAAAAAGAGATTAAAATTTTTTTTACTATTAAATAAATTGAAATAAATGTTAATAATTTAAATAACATTTGCATAATTATTTACATTACAAATATGATACTGTAATTATACTAAAGTATTATGTTTTTGTCAAGAAAAACTCATCGACAAAAATCGACAAATTACTACGCTCACAAGCATTCCAACAACATCTGCAATTAAAGATGCAAACAAAACAAACCTAGTTTTCTTTATTCCTACTGAACTTGTATAAACAGCAATAGTATATAATGTTGTTTCTGTAGAACCCATAATTACAGAAGCAATAATACCTAAATTACTATCAACACCAAATTGTTTCATAATATCAACTGCAACAGCAATAGAACTACTACCAGATATAGGTCTAAGCATAGCAAGAGGCATAATTTCACTTGGGAAACCAACAATATCTAAAAAAGGTGCAATAAATTTAATAATAAAATCCAAAACACCAGATGCTCTAAGTGTTCCAACAGCCAAAAATAATCCTACTAATGTTGGAAACAGATTTACAACTATTTTTAAGCCATCTTTTGCCCCATCTAGAAAAGTATCAAAAACTTTATTTCTTTCTACAATACCATAAATAACTATAAATAAAATCATAACAGGCATTGCAAGATTTGATAAAAAATTTACAGTAGCCAAAATCCCACCATACTTTCTAACTTTCTAATATTATTTTCCAAATTTTATAAAAATTTTAACAGCAAACATTCCAAAAACAGCTGCACAAATTGTTGCAATCCATACAGGTACAATAATAGAAGTAGGATTAGAAGATCCGAGAGAACTTCTTATAGCAATTACTGTTGTTGGAATAATTTGAATAGATGCAGTATTTAAAACAATTAAAGTAGCCATAGAATTTGTTAAAACATCTTTATTAACATTTTCATCTTGCATAGATTTCATAGCCTTTAATCCCAGTGGAGTCGCAGCATTACCAAGCCCTAATATATTTGCAATTATATTCATAGAAATTTCATTATAAATATGACTATTAGCAGGAATATCTGGAAATAAAAATTTCATAATAGGTTTTAATATGATAGTTAATTTATTAACAAAAGTTGTTTGCCTTGCAATTTCCATAATTCCACTCCATAAACACATTGTACCAAGCAAGCTAATAGACAAATTAACAGCATCTTCAACACTAGAAAAAATAGATTTATTTAAATTATCAAGATTCCCCGAAAAAATTGCATAAACAAATGAAATAATTATAAAAATAGGCCATAAAATGTTTAGCATATCCTCACCTACAACATTTTATTCAAGCAAAATAAATTTATGACTAACATAATATTAAATATTATATTAGTCATAAATGAAATATATATATCTAAAAAACTGGCAACTAATTATTTCTAACTAGTTGCCTCCCATAGCAATTTTACTGGAACTTTCGTTCCTCCCACAGCAATCCTTATTGATTACTTCTAATGCTATGATACTATATTTTATGCAATAAGTCAACGTTTTATTCAAAAAATTGTATTTAATTTATGATAAAATCACCTTAAAAGTTTAGAAACGAATATTTCACCCTAGATGTATAAAAATAGAAAATATAGACAAAATAGGAAGGTG
>CAJFJM010000035.1 GCA_904384245.1 uncultured Clostridia bacterium | reverse complement strand
TTGATTTTAATGAATTTTGTTTGCAGATTTATATATTCTAATTAATATAATATTTGCATTTTGTACTATAATCCAATAAGTTCTATAATAATTGCAATAACTGTATTATAAACTAAAATCATACAAAATAATGACCTTCTAAAATCGATTTTAAGCCGTTTTTATTTTTTAGGTATATAGTTTGTTGTCTGTAAAATAAGGCAAATATAGAGAAATAGGCACTTTGGAGATTTTTGAAAAATTTTCATACAATTTAATAAGTCGTAAGAATATTGATATAACTATACTACAAAGGATTATAATAATAATGAATATAATATAGATATAATAAGAAAATAAAGATATATAAATGAATATTAGTATGTATAGAACAGTCAAAAGCCTTGAATTAGTAAAAGTAGAGGTTTATGGCTGTTTTATATTATGCCCCTATCTCTTTTTGCACAAAACTTTGATTTTGTGCAATGTTTTGTATAGCAAAAAACAGGCACTAAAATATTACCTGCTTGCTCTCTCTCCTAACAAAACAAAAAAATAATTTGCAAAGTTTTTAGATACCTCTACCCTATGTTCCTAAATATTATAAATACATATTATTATATATTAAAGCACAACATTTAAATGATTTTAAGCTTTATGGTAAATTTTACATTTTATGGAAAATGTGTTATAATATATATAGGTGGTGATTGTTATGGAATATGTACTACTTCTAATAATTATTATAATTGTTATAGTAAAAAAATATAAAAAAAATAAAGATAAAACAATACCAAACACTAATCTATATTCAGAAGAAAATGAAATGAATCAAAATGATAAGAAGAATCAAGATGATAATGAGTATATTAAAAATAACCAATCAGATATAGATAATCAGGATGACGAATGTAATGAGAATGCCTATGAAAAAAAGGAATATTTATTAACTAGAAATGAATTAAAATTTTATAAACAATTAAAGAAAATTACTGATAAATTGAATTTAACAATATTTGCACAAGTATCCTTATATCAAATAATTAAAAATAAGGAATTTAAGGATTTTAATAAAATAAGAAGTAAAAGTATTGACTTTGTAATAACTGAAGCTAATGGAAAAATAAGATTATGTATAGAGCTTGATGACGCAACACATAATTATAATAGCAGAATTGAAAGAGATAATTTTGTTAACTATATATTTAAACAATCAAATCTAAAATTATTAAGGATACCAGTACAAGATTTTTATAATTTAGAAGACTTAGAAAGAAAAATAACAGAGTTTTAAGTACCTCTGTTATTTTTAATTTATTTAAGTTTACTTGAATCTACGCAAAAATAAATCCATTTTATCAATAAATTCATTATTATTTTTTGTTTCTGTCATCAATTTTATTACTTGTTCTGTAACATCTGCTACAGGCATTGTATTCATTGCTTTTCTTAATGCAAATACTGTATCTTTTTCTTTAGGTGTAAGTAATAAATCTTCTCTTCTTGTTCCTGATTTATTTATATCAATAGCTGGGAAAATTCTTCTTTCAGATAGTTTTCTGTCTAAATGAACTTCCATATTACCTGTACCTTTGAATTCTTCAAATATAACATCATCCATTCTACTTCCTGTATCAATTAGACCTGTTGCTAAAATAGTAAGGCTTCCTCCCCCTTCTATGTTTCTTGCTGCTCCAAAGAACTTTTTAGGTTTATGT
Organism: uncultured Clostridia bacterium; assembly: GCA_904384245.1. Lineage (GTDB taxonomy): Bacteria > Bacillota > Clostridia > TANB77 > CAG-508 > CAG-269. The sequence goes on along the minus strand of CAJFJM010000035.1, from coordinate 13,270 downwards.
AATGCTGCTGGATCAATACCTCCTGATAATGTTCTTCCTGAAGATGGTATTACAAGGTTATAAGCTCTTGTTAATCTAGTTATACTGTCTAATAATATAACAACATCTTTACCATGTTCTACAAGTCTTTTTGCTCTTTCTAATACCATTTCTGCAACTTTTACGTGATGTTCTGGTAATTCATCAAAAGTAGAATGTATAACTTGACCACTTATTGACCTTTTCATATCTGTTACTTCTTCTGGTCTTTCATCTATCAATAATACTATTAACTCGATTTCAGGATTGTTTTTAGAAATACTGTTTGCAACTTTTTTTAGTAATGTAGTTTTTCCTACTTTAGGTGGTGCTACTATCATTCCTCTTTGCCCTTTTCCTATTGGACAGATTAAATCTATTATTCTCATAGCATATTCGTTTGGTTCAGTTTCTAATTTTAATCTTTCATTTGGGAAAATAGGAATTAATTCGTCAAATGATTTTCTTTTCATTGCTTTTTCAGGATGTTCTCCATTTACTTCTCCTACGAAAATAAGTGATGGGAATTTTTCACCTTCTCTATAACGAGAAATACCTTTAATCATATCTCCTGTGTCTAGTTTGAATCTTCTTATTTGAACCATAGATATATAAACATCTTTTGGTGTTGATAAAAAATTTTCTCCTCTTAAAAAACCATATCCGTCAGGTAATATGTCTAAAATTCCTTCTACAATTTCGTCACCTTCATTTGTTAATTTGTATGCAATTATTGGTTCTCCGTTTTCGTCATATTCTGTTTGAGTTTTTTCTGTTTCATCTTCATCATCTGAGGTTTTGTTTTCATGTACTGTTTTTTCATTTTCAGTTTTTTCAGTTCTGATTTGTTCTTTGTTGTTTGCTTCTTGTTTTTTTTGCTCCTCTTTGAATATTTGAGTTAATATTTCTATTAGTTCTTCTTTCTTTAATTTTGAAATATTTTTGATATTAAATGTTTTTGCTAATTGCCTTAAATCTGTTAAGGTCATTTCTTGTAAATTTGGCATAAAAACCTCCTATAATTATTTTATTTTTTATTTATAATTTTAAATATAATGGGAAAAAATCGATATAATATTTACATTATTTATTATAACATAAATTTTGAAAAAAGTAACCATTTTTTGGTAAAAAAAATTAATATATAAAAATACAGAAAGCAAAGGATTGACTTTACATTCCTGTATCTATATAAACTTTTTCATTTGGTAAATACATGTCTAGTTTTTCTCTGGCTGTTTCTTCAATATATTCTTCAGAGTTTATATCAGCTTGTTTTTTTGCTAATTCTTCTTTATAATTTTGTTGCTCTTCTATCTGATTTGTTAAATCTTCACTGTTTTTTGCATATTGATTTAATGTTTGCTGTTGTTTTATTAGAGTAAAAATAACATATATTATTGCTAATATTAAAATAATATTTCTTATAAATTTTCTTTTGCTTTTCATCAGTATTTAATTCACCTCATAATCTTTACGAAACCTACACTTATATAATTCTACTTTTTTGTATAAAATCCTTCTTTTTTTATTATTTTTTTGTAAAATTTTTTTAAAAACTACATTATATTTGATTTTTACTCTTTTTGTCATTTGTATTTTTTGAATTTTTAAAGAGATTTTTTATAGTTTGAGATATATTTATAAATATAAAAGAAATAGGCTTTTTTAATATATTTCTAAAAAATTTTATAATAAACTTAAATGGTATAAATATAATATTGATAATTTTTGACAATATATTTTTTAAGGATATGATAATTTTGGTATTTATTTTTACTATAAAATTACTAATTGATAGCATATAAATTATACAGCCTAAAATTGCTCCTATAAACATATATAATCTTATTTCACCATTATTAAAAGTAAATATTGAATATAGTAATAATAAACCTGTTAAAACCCAAAATAAAATGTCTTCTATGTAAGTAATGAAATCTTTTGTTTTGAAACTTCTTCGTAAAATTCTAAAAAAATCGAATAATAATCCTATTATAATACCATTTACAATAAAAATTAAAAAAAGCAATGCTTGATCTGTAACCATACTTCCTCACCTTATTTGAATATTTTGCTCATAAATCCACCTGATTTTTGTTTTTCTAATTCTTTGTCACTATATGATAAGAAAGAAATTTCTCCTTCTACAATAACTTCTGATGTATCAATACTTAATTTATTTATTCTAAGATTTTCTCCTTTTACTGTAAGTAAACCTAATTCGGTTTCTATCATTACTACTTGATCATCAAAACTTAATACATCATTAACTCCTGATACACTAAGTTTTTTTCTGTTTTCTAAAATAAGATTTTGAACAACATTTGTTACAGAACTTACATTTTTTCTTTCATCAATTGTCATAGATATCCTCTCCTTATTATTTTTAATCTTATTTATATATATTCAAAGGTTGTCTATTTTAGAACTGGTAGAATTTATGTTTTTTATTTATTTTAAAATTAGTAATTAAATATTCTATTTTTAGTATAAAAATAAATAAAACTAAAATAATAAGAAAGGTGACCTTTAAAAAGACCAACGTGAGCCATGCTAATGTAGCTTCGCTACCTTTCTTATTATTTTAGTTTTAGAATAATATTTTAGATTTTTATTATTAGTATTTAATATTTAATATTTTATCATACTTATATTATTTAACTTTTATACTTATAGTTTAATATTTTAATTATATTCTTGAATTAGAATAATAATTTTTTGCAATTTAATATAAAAATTATTTTAAATCAGCTTCTAATATACGTTTATGAAATTTATTTAAAATATTATCATTAACTACATCTTTAAAGATTATTGTTAATTTTGTCGAACTTATATTAAATTCTAATATTTCTAGTTTTTCTTTTTCAATAATATCTATTGCTTTTTTAATGGCTTTAAAATTTCTGTTCATACCATGACCTATTATTGAAACTCTTGAACAGTCTTTTTTTACTATACTTTTTATGGTGTCTTCTTCTATTATATCTGATATTATCGTTCCGTGTTTTATTGTTAAATGTTGATTTTGTTATTATAGGTATTTTAAATTTATCTCCTATTTCTACAGAACGATTATGCAAAACTTTTGCACCTTCATTAGAGATATTCAGCATTTCATTGTATGATAATGCAGCAATCTTTTTGGCCTCTTTAAATTTATTTGGGTCTGCTGTGTATACTCCATCAACATCAGAAAATATATAACAATCTTTTGCTTTTAATGCTGCTGCTACAGCTACTGCGCTGGTGTCAGAACCTCCTCTTCCTAGTGTTGTAATGTCTAATTTTTCGTTGTATCCTTGGAATCCTGCTATTATAACTATATTTCCTTTTTCTAATTCTTGATTTATTCTTGTTACATCAATATTTTCAATTATGGCATTTTGGTTTACATTGTTTGTAAAAATTCCAGCTTGCCATCCTGTTAATGAAATTGCATTATATCCAAGATTATTTAATAATATACTTAATTTTGATATAGAAATTTGTTCACCACTACTAAGTAAAACGTCTAATTCTCTTTTGTTTGGATTTTCTGATAACTCTTTCGCTTCATTTAATAATTTATCTGTTGTTTTTCCTTGTGCAGATACAATAACTACTATGTTGTATTTTTTGTTATATAAATCTATGATTTTCTTTGCAACAGTATTTAGGTTATCATTGTTTGAAAGAGAGCTTCCTCCAAATTTTAAAACAATTGTCTCCAATTTAAGCACCTCTTTATGTTATGAATAAAATTTCTTAGTTAAAAAATTTCTTATATTATAATTATATTCATATTTAGTATAAAATGTTTTTAATTGGAGATTTTAAAGTTTTATTCTATTATTGTTTTTATATTCATAATTTTATTTATGTATTTTCCAATTTAAATAACTTTGAATAAATTCATCTATATCTCCATCCATAACAGCATCAACATTGCCTACTTCATATTGTGTTCTATGGTCTTTTACCATTGTATATGGGCAAAATACATATGAACGGATTTGACTTCCCCATGCAATATCTTTTTGTTCTCCTTTTAAATCTTCTATTTTTTCTTTTTGTTCTTTTTCTTTTAAGTCAAATAATTTAGATTTTAACATTTTCATTGCTGTTTCTCTATTTTGTATTTGAGAACGTTCTGATTGGCAAGCAACTACTATATTTGTTGGTAAATGTGTTATTCTTACTGCTGATGAGGTTTTGTTTATATGTTGTCCTCCTGCACCAGATGCTCTATATGTATCTATTCTTAAGTCATCTGGATTTATATCTATTTCTATATCCTCTGTTATTTCTGGTAATACTTCAACAGAAGCGAATGATGTATGTCTTCTTCCACCACTGTCAAAAGGTGAAATTCTAACTAATCTATGTACACCTTTTTCTGATTGCATATATCCATATGCATTTTCACCTATTATTTCAAATGTAACACTTTTTAATCCTGCCTCTTCCCCTTCTAGATAATCAAGTTCTTTTACTTCATAATTATTTTTAGTTGCCCATCTTGTGTACATTCTATACAACATTTCAGCCCAATCTTGTGATTCAGTTCCTCCTGCACCTGGGTGTATTGTTATAATTGCATTATTTGCATCATATTTTCCATTTAGTAGTGTAGTTAATTCTAGTTTTTCTATTCTTTTTTGAAGTTTTTTTATGTTTTTTATTATGTCTATTGATAATTCTTCATCAAATTCTAATTTTATTAGTTCTGATATTTCTTCTATATTCTTTATTTCGCTATTAAGATTTTCAAAATTTTCATATTTATTTTTTATTTGTTTTAGTTTAGTTAATGTTGCACTTGAATTTTTTATGTCATTCCAAAACCCATCTTTTAGTGTTTCTTTTTCAAGTTCTTCGATCTCTTTTTTTAAACCTAGTATGTCAAAGAGACTCACCTATACTTTTAAGTTTTTCTTTTAGCTCTTGTAGTAATTTTAAATTTTCTTCTAATTCTAACATTCTTAAATCACTCTCCTTAATTGGATTTAAAATATTTTGAAAGGAGGATTTCCCTCCTTTCATGTTTAATTGATTTTGATATTTGGAAATTTTGCCTTAAATGACTCTCCAATCGATCTTAATTCAGCTTTTTGGCTTGTATTGAATGCTCTTAATATAACTATAGCTGATGATTGATTGGGAACAGAGTACATTTCAAAGTAAATCCGCGTTTCCAAGCATTGTCTGCATAGATAGCTGATTTCTTCATGACAATTTGTTGATGGAAATATAAAAATAATCTCCATCTCGTTTTTAGTTAAAAGCCGAATCTCCATGTTCAAAACCTCCTAGTGAATTATTCGTAAATATTTTATCATAAATATTGGATTAGCACAATATTTAATATAATTTTTTATTGATTTTATAAAATTTCGCATATTGTAAAAGTAAAAAAATATACTAATTTGTCTCATATTTAAAAGTTGGGTATCCTTCTTCTCCGAATTGCCCAATAAAGCCAATTTTCTGGATATTTGCCATCTTCTTTATATGAATTTAATAGATTCGCAAATTCTTGACTATATAATTCTTCTTTTTCTAATTTCACTTCTCCAATATTGCATGAATTAAGTATATATGCATTACCTGTTCCTATTATACCTTAAGAATTTAATTCTTTAAGTATTGTACTTAAAGAAATTTAGATTATCTTTTTTGAAAGATACAAGTACGACACCACATAGTGATGCCGTACTTGATTATATTTTATTTTGCAATTTCTACTTTTTTCATTTCTTTATCTTTTTTAGCTAATTTATTATGATAAATAAATATTGGTAATGATGTAATTACAATTGAAATGGTGGTTAATAAATCAATCATATTTTCATTGTGTTCTCTTTCTTGACTGTTATAAGATGTGGTAGTTATATACTGTTCAGGTAGTGCAACATCTAACCCAACTCTAAATGCTGTTATCACTCCTGTTATAATTGCTACAAGAGTTATTATTAATATTAAATATATGTATATTCCCCTTACTATTTCTTCAAAATCCTTTTTTTCTTCTTTATTATTCCTTTTAACAATTGCTTGTACTATAAGTACTATAACCGCTATTGGAATAATACATACTAATAATAATATAATTACTATTGCCATATTAAAATCCCCTTTCTATTTATTTCTTTCTTTTTCAATTATATTCCAATGATATTTATACATTATCACGCCTATTATAAAAACAGCTAGTGATACTACTGCATTTTTAATTTGTTCTGTTTTATAATTTTCTTTTTCAATTTCATTTTGTTCTGCTTCATTATAATCATCTGTATAATATGTGTAATTATTATAAGTATTATTTTCCGTTTGAAAAAACACATAATCATCTGGATAAAAATAAGATGATATACTATTTACTGTTGCTCCTATTCCAGCAACAATCATTCCCAATGTAACAAAACATACTATGTATAAATATATTATTCTAATATTACTATTCATTAAAAATCTCTCCTTTCAATTTTCAATTATATATTATCATAATATTATTTTATATTCAACTAAAATTTATCAATTTCTTTTCTCATCGACAGGTACAGTATCAAATGATACTGATAAACATTTCCTCTTTTTCTTACACTAACCATATTTTTTACCCACAATTTTTTGGTAAAAAAAGCTAACACTTTCTATATGTTAGCTTTTTGTTTATTATAATTGTTCCAATTTGTCGCCATTCTTGTCTCCAAGATAAAACGCAGTATTTTCAATGGTTTTAGCGATTATATTTTTATATGGCAACAAAATGGCAACAATTTGTGTATTTTTTTATGTTTTTTTATTTTTAGAAATCTCTATACTCATTGATATTACTGGTTTTTACCACAACAATTTTTGTATTTCTTCCCACTTCCACATGGACATGGGTCATTTCTACCAACCTTTGGTCCTTCATTTACAACTGTTTTATTTTCATTTACATTTATAGTTTTTCCACCATCTACACTGTTGATTGCTTCTAAAGCTGCACCTGTAATTTTAGCTGTTTCTTGTCTTCTTACTTCTCCTTGTTTTCTTATGTTCATAAGAATTTTAACTACATCTACTTTGATATTTGCAGTCATTTCTTCGAACATGTCCATACCTTCCATTCTGTATTTAACAACTGGATCTTGTTGTCCATATGCACGAAGACCTATACCGTTTTTTAGTTCATCCATGCTATCTATATGATTCATCCATTTTTCGTCTACAACCTTTAAAAGTACAACTCTTTCAAGTTCTCTCATTTGTTCTGAACCAATTTCTTGTTCTTTTTCTTCATATTTGCTGTGTGCTTGTTTTTCTAGTTCTTCTGTTACTGCATTTAAATCTTTTTTATGCTCTTTTAAGAAGTCTAGCATGTCTATTCCAAAAGTATTTAATATTTCTGTGTTTAGTGATTCTATATTTAAAGAATTTCCATCTTCTCCTTCTACATACATTCCAACAATTTCTTCTGCTACTGAGTTTATCATATTTGAAATATTTTCACTCATGTTTTCGCCATCTAGAACTTGTCTTCTTTGTTTATATATTATTTCTCTTTGAACATTCATAACATCATCATATTTTAATACATTTTTACGAATGCTAAAGTTTCTACCTTCAACTTTCTTTTGGGCATTTTCTACAGCTTTTGAAATCATTTTAGATTCGATTGGCATATTTTCATCTGCACCTAAAGTATTGTATACTTTTGTTATAGCATTTCCACCAAATATCTTCATTAAATCATCATCTAAGGCAATATAGAATTTTGATTCACCTATATCTCCTTGACGACCACTACGTCCTCTTAATTGGTTGTCAATTCTTCTTGATTCATGTCTTTCTGTACCTATTATTTTTAATCCACCAGCATCAATTACTTTTTGTTTTTCGTCTTTTATTTGTTCGTCATATTTCTTTACTAATTCGTTAAATTGTTCTCTTGCTCTTAATATGTCTTGGTCATCTGTTTCATAATATGTGTTTGATTCTTCAATTAAATTTTCTGGTACTTTCTTTCTTTTCATTTCTTCTTTTGCTAGATATTCACTGTTTCCTCCAAGCATAATATCTGTACCACGTCCTGCCATGTTTGTTGCAATTGTAACAGCACCATATTTACCAGCTTGTGCTATAATCATAGCTTCTTTTTCGTGTGATTTAGCATTTAATACTTCATGTGGTATTCTTTCTTTTTGTAGTAATTTGCTTAGTTTTTCTGATTTTTCAATTGATACTGTACCAATTAGTACTGGTTGACCTTTTTTATGACTTTCTTTTATGCTTTCAACAACTGCTCTGTATTTTGCTGCTTCATTTTTGTAAATTACATCATTTTCATCTTTACGTATCATTGGTTTGTTTGTTGGAATTGCTACAACGTCTAAGTTGTAAATTTCCTCAAATTCTGCTTCTTCTGTCATTGCTGTACCTGTCATACCAGATAATTTATCATACATTCTAAAGTAGTTTTGGAATGTTATTGTTGCTAGAGTTTTTGATTCATCTGCAATTTTTACATGCTCTTTTGCTTCAATTGCTTGATGTAGTCCATTGTTATATCTTCTTCCATACATAATACGTCCTGTGAATTCATCTACAATAAGTACTTCTCCATCTTTTACGATATAGTCTATATCTTTTTTCATTACTCCATGTGCTCTTAAAGCTTGATTAACATGATGTACTAATGTAGAGTTTTCTAAGTCGTTAAAGTTTTCTAAGTGGAAGAATTCTTCTGCTTTTTTAATACCTTTTTGTGTAAGTGATGCAGATTTTGCTTTTAAGTCTACTATATAATCATATTTTTCATTGTCTTCTGCTTGGTCAAAGTCTTTTACATCTTCTTCTACAATTACTTTTGCTTCTAGTCTTTTTACAAAGTCATTTGCTTTTTTATATAAATCTGAAGACTCGTTTGCTCTACCTGAAATTATAAGTGGTGTACGAGCTTCATCTATTAAAATACTATCAATTTCATCGACGATTGCATAATGCAAACCTCTTTGTACTAATTGATTTTTATATATAACCATATTATCTCTTAAATAGTCAAATCCAAATTCATTGTTTGTACCATATGTTATATCTGCAGCATATGCTTTTTGTTTTTGGCTTGGATCCATTCCTGCAATGACAAGTCCAACAGAAAGTCCTAAAAATTTATATAATTTTCCCATCCATTCGCTGTCTCTTTTTGCTAAGTAATCATTTACTGTGATTACATGAACACCTTTTCCCTCAAGTGCATTTAGATATACTGGTAATGTTGCAACAAGTGTTTTTCCTTCACCAGTTTTCATTTCTGCTATTCTTCCTTGATGTAAGATGATTCCACCTATCAATTGTACATCAAAGTGTCTCATTCCTAAAGCTCTTTTTGATGCTTCTCTTACAACAGCAAATGCTTCTGGTAAAATGTCATCTAATGTTTCACCATTTGCTAATCTGTTTTTGAAATAATCTGTTTTTTCTCTTAATTCGTGGTCACTTAATTTTGAAATTTCTTCTTCCATGCCATTTATCTTTTCTACTATTGGCATTACTCTTTTTACTTCTTTTTCACTATATGATTTAAAAATCTTTTTCATTATGCCCATTTTTAATCTATTCCTCCTAAGTTTATTTTTCTTTGTTACTATATCACTAAAATATATTTTTATCAAGTATTTTTAATATATTTTTTCGACTGTTAGTGGTATTGCTGTTGCTATTTATGAATTTAATTTTGTAAAAAAACTACAAAAAAATTTTTTTAAATTATGTATTTTTTGTTTATTAGAATGTTTGAAATTATTATTAAGCTATAAATTTATAATTTAAAAGTCATACTTTAAAATATTTATATTTTCTATCTATAATTAATTTTTATAGTCTAATGTTATAAAATAATTATTTAATATTTTATAGTTATATTTTTTTATTTATTTCATAAATTTTAATAAAATAGTTTTAGAAAGAGGTTTTTTATGTTTGTTTATAATTTAAAAATAAATGGAAGTAAAGTTTTTAAGACATTTTTTATTATTGTTATTTTACTAATTATATGTATTATGGGAATAGTTCTTTTTCGAATATTTAATGGTGCAAATAAAGCTTCTACTTGTATGCCAAATAGTGATATTTCTGAAATATCCGCTAAGAACTATACAAATGTATTAAAAACAGTTCATGAAAATATTGATAATTATATTGGGATGAAAATTAAATTTACTGGATATGTTTATCGTGTTTCTGATTTAACTGAAAACCAATTTGTTTTAGCAAGAGATATGATTGTTTCTTCAAATTCTTCTCAATATTTGGTTGTTGGTTTTTTATGTGAGTATGAAAAGGCTAAAGACTATTCAGATGACACTTGGGTAACTATTACTGGAGAAATAACAAAAGGCGATTATCATGGTGATATGCCTATATTGAAGATTATTGATATTTCTGAATCAGAAAAGCCTTCTGAAGAATATGTTTATCCTCCTGACGAAAGTTACATTCCTACAAGTGTAATTTTGTAGAAAATTAAGAACGTTAGGGACACTCCATTTCGTTCTTTTTAAAAACTTAAAAGCATTAAAAATAATGGCTTTTAAGTTTTTTTGAAATTATAAATTGTGTAATTTTTAATTTTTTTGTGAACGAAATTGAGTGTCCCTAACGTTTTTTTTGATGATGTGAAGTGTTTTAACATTTAAAAAAGAAACAATTGAGGTGTCAAAACCTCAATTGTTTCTTGATCGCTGTAATTTTTCGGAAGCCAGTGCAAGCTCTGTTGCTTGCGTTATGAATTCTCTTCTAGACATTCCCGTTATTTCTTCAATTTTACTTATGCCTTTTCCTCTGAGATAGCTATCCAGAGTTCCTGCTTTGATTTTCTCAATATGCTCTGGTGGAATCGATAATCCTGCACTTTTTCCCCATAGAGTTTTTCTATCTCTTGTTTCAACACACACTACTTGTACGTTGAAGAATTGTCCAAAAGTTTCTTCTATGCCTGCTTCACAGCTAACATAGTAATCCATCTCTGGAAATTCTTTTTTTATCTTATGTAATCTGTTAATTGCACCAAGATAGGTTTCTTCTCCAAATGGTTGGATTGAGACTCCTGATTCAACAGCTTTGTAGTAAAATTGAATTTCTTGTTTGGCTTTGTATATCCGATACATAGCTTCCTTGATACCAGCGATTTTTTCCGCTGACTTTGTTGCAATTGCAACCTTAATCATAATGTCCCTCCTTTTCAAGCTCAAACTTTTGCTACACTTTTATTATACCATTTTTTTACAATTTTTTCAACTAAACTGTTATTTATGTTCCATCATAAGGCTCTACCCAATCACGTGAGAGATCTTTGTAAGGTATAAAATCAGTATCCTCTCTTCCAAATTCTTCTTCATCAAATGTACGTATTAGCATTTTATCAACATCAAGTATGTATTCTTGATTATCCACCTTTAAAACTAAACATCTTATATATCTAGTAGCTTTATTGTCTTTTCCTTCTATTTTTTTCCATACTTTTTTTCTTGATTCTGGTCCTAATCTAATATCTACTATTTCTTTCATATATTCAAATATTCCTTGTGAATCAATATTGTATTTTTCTTTTAATATTTCTATTGCATTTTTTAGAAAAGTTATATTTTCAGGTTCTTCGTTTTTGTCAGAAGTTTGATTTTCTGTATTTTGATTAAAAGTATTATTATTATCTATTTCATTTTCGATTTTTTTGATGGCATCATCACTTCTGTCTTGGTTAAATTTATTAAGTGCACTAGTAAATTTTCCTTTTTTATCATCTAAAATTACAATTCCCTGTGCGGTCAATTCTGCTTTTATTCTTGTTAAATCTTTTATGTTATTAAAATTATCTGAATCTAAAGTTATGCTATATTCATCACATGTTAATCCTACAAAATAGTGTGTATTGCCTTTGTCCCAAAGAATACAAACATTTACATCATCTTTATCTTTAAATAATTCCTGAATGGCTTTTGCTAGATATCTAGATACTTCATAGCAAACTCTTCTATTATGTTCTTCTCTGTTTCTTTCCCAATTTTCGTCAACATCTCTTCCATACCAATCTGGTAAGTCATATGATTCATCATCTATTTTTTGTATGTAAGATATTAAATTATCATCATAGACATAATTTTTACACAATTGTTCAAATATTGATAAAATTTTCTCTTCATCACTTAGTTGGCTGTTTTCTGATATTTCAGTAACAGCTGTTTGAAATTTTTCAGGTAATTTCCATTCTGATTTATCATATTCTATATTTCCGTTTAATTCTTTTATGCTTTCTTGTTTTTCTTCTGGATTTAATACTATTATATGTTTTCTTCTGAAATGTAGGCTTACTAAATCATTTAATTTAATAAGTTTTGCTTTATCTAAACTCATTTTAATTTCTCCCCTATATTAAATATTATTTTATATAATTATCCTCCATAATAAGGATATAAATTTTCTTGTGGGTCAAATATAAAAATATTCTTGTCTAATTTTTCTTTGTCTATCATATTTAATGTTTGATCTACACTATCAAGTAAATATGTTTTATCATCATATTCAAAGACTAAGCATCTCACATATCTCTTTTCACTACCACCTTTGACCTCTTTCCAAATTTTTTCTATTTCGATTTCTTCATTCTCAATAATTGCTCTCATATATTCAAGAAATCCTTGTGAATCAATTTTATGAGATTTTAATATTTCTACAACACTCCTAAAATATTTTATATTGTCTTTTCCTTTTAACTTTTCTTTTACTTCTTCAACTTCTGATAAATCATTTAATCTATCTTTGTTGAAATTTTCAAGAGCCTTTTGAAATTTGCTAGAATTATCTCTTAATATTTTTATTCCATTTATTGTTAATCCCAATTTTAATCTTGTAAGGTCTTTTATTTTGTTAAAATCATCTAAATCTAAAATAATACTACATTCATTACCAGTTAATCCTACAACATAATGTGTGTTTTCTTTATCTCCAAGCATAAAAGCTTCAAGAGTGTCATTTTCTCCTATCAATTCATTTATTGCTTTAGCATAAAATCTTGCAAATTCATAACATACTCTTCTGTTATGTTTTTTTCTATTTTCTTTCCATTTCTCATCAATTATTCTTCCATACCAATCTACTGCAATATATTTTATATTATTTATATCACTTGTATCTCTTTTAAAGAAATATAATACATTATCATCATATATATAATTTAAGCATATAAATTTATAAATACTTAATATTTTTTCTTCAAGACTTA
>CAJFJM010000034.1 GCA_904384245.1 uncultured Clostridia bacterium | reverse complement strand
AAAAACTTCTAAAGGATTTTTTCCTTCTTTTTCTTTTATGATATCAAATGCATCATATACTATTTTTTGAGCAACTGATTTTTTACCATCTAACATTATGTTGTTTACTAATTTTGTAACAACTTTGCTATTATACATTGGATCTGGTAAAACGTCTCTTTTTGCAATAAATCCTCTTCTTGGCACTATTCTTCACTCCTTTTCTATTAAGATATTAGTTTTTTTACTAATTCTAACGTGATATTTAAATAAATATCAAAGTTACTCTGGAAAGTTTTGCTTTCCCGCATAGTGCTTTATAATCTATTCTAAATTTAAGTACCTTAAGTTTAGTAAGAGTACAAGCACTAGTTAATAATATTTTTTTATTAAAGCAGATTGCTAATTATCCAAATGATTTTATTTCTTTGGTTTTTTAGCTCCGTATTTTGAACGTGCTTGCATTCTGTCTTTAACACCTGCTGTATCTAATGTTCCTCTAATGATATGGTATCTAACACCTGGAAGGTCTTTTACCCTACCACCTCTTATTAGTACAACACTGTGTTCTTGTAGGTTATGTCCTATACCTGGGATATAAGATGTTACTTCATAACCGTTTGAAAGTCTAACTCTGGCAACTTTTCTTAATGCTGAGTTTGGCTTTTTAGGTGTAACTGTTTTTACAACTGTACATACTCCTCTTTTTTGTGGAGCTCTGTTGTTTGTTAATCTCTTGTTTTTTGAGTTCCATCCATGTTGCAATGCTGGAGATTTTGATTTTGTTACTCCTGTTTGTCTTCCTTTTCTTACTAATTGATTAATTGTTGGCACTTAAATTTCACCTCCTGTTTTTTTACTATATAAAATAAACTGTTACGGAACTGCATATTTCATGCAATTTGGTAACAGTTTATATTCTACCATTTTTTTACTTCTTTGTCAAGGAATATTTAGTTTTTTATCTTCCTTCTCCTCCGTTTTGTTGCTGTGCTTGTCTTCTGGCTTCTGCTCTGGCATTTTCTTGTGCAATTTGTTCTGGTGTTTTATGTTTATCAGGGTCTTCTGACATTTGATATCCTGACTCTCTTAATCTTTTTAATAGTTGGTTATCAGAGTGTCCTGGTGTTCCTTGTGGCATTTTTAGTGTCTTTTTATCTGCCAAATACCTCATCCATGGATTTTTAATATAATTTCCAACATGATTTGTCCAGTTAGATGTCTTTTCTGACATTTCATTTATATAATCTTTTTGTTTTCTTGAAAAACGTCCTCTAAATACTTTACTAACAATTGGTATATTTATTTTTGCTAAATCTGATCTGTCATAAACTATATTCACACCAGGAAATGGTTTTCTAGAGATTGTGCTTTGTACATATGCTCCCATAGCTGTTCTTATAGCTTCAATCTCAGGTTCATCACGTTCTTCATCCAAATTCATTTCAAATAGAGAACCTATAATTGAATCATCAAGAAAATCTACAACTGATTCTATTTGTCTTTCTAAATCTGGAGTCATATTTCTATCCCCTATAACATTTTTTACACATGCTAATTTTTTATCTTTATTTAATTTTCCAACATATTTTCTTAATTGTTTACTTGAAACATATTCTTCTAAATGGTTTTTCTTTCCATTATATGATAGACATACACCTTTTTTACCTCCAACTGTAATTTCTATAATATTCTTCATAGGTGTTGATGGTGTACTTGCACCAGGTGTTGCTGGTGTACCTGTTCCTGGTGTTGCTGGTGTACCTGTTCCTGGTGTTGCTGGTGTGCTTGCGCCAGGTGCTGCTGGTGTACTTGCACTAGGTGTTGATGGTGTACCTGTTCCTGGTGTTGCTGGTGTACTTGTACCAGGTGTTGCTGGTGTGCTTGCACCAGGTGCTGCTGGTGTACTTGCACTAGGTGTTGCTGGTGTGCTTGCACCAGGTGTTGCTGGTGTACTTGCACCAGGTGTTACTGGTGTACTTGCACCAGGTGTTACTGGTCCTTCACCATAACTTCTATCATTTAAATCTATTTTATTATCTTTTGCTAATTTTTTCATATTAGCTATTAAACTTAAATTATCTTTATACACTTTTACCAAATTATCTCTATCTTGATACATAAAAATCTCATTATCAATTTCTTTAATTTGATTTTGTTTATCTTTTATCTTTGCATTTATCTCTGCAAATTCTTTTTTTCCTTCTTCTGTATATAATTTATTATATTCAGGATATAAATCCCTTTGCTTTATTAAATTAGCAATTTCTTCATTGATCTTATCTTTTTGTTCATTAAATAAAGTTATTCTAACTGTAGCCATAGAATCTGTAGCTGCAATATATTTTTCTATTCCTGCATTTATTTTTTCTGTATAAGAAATAACATCTAAAATTGTATAACGCATTGTATTTTTATGAAATTTAATTCTATTATCATAATCCTCTATATTTCTATCATACTTCCTTCTTATTGCAGATGATTTTTCTAGTTTAGAAAAATCTTTATTTTCATTCATATACTTAGCTTTTTCTTTATATTCTTTCAATAACTCCTTTTTTACTTTTTCTAATTTTGCTTTACCATTTGTTATCATTTTATTAGCATTGGCCATTTCAATTTTATTCATAATTTCCTCCTTATTTTTTAACTATTTTTTCATATATAAATTTAAAACATATTTATTAACTCTATTATCTAGAATTTTCTTCTTTATCTTTTTCTTGCTTTTTCTGAGATTCAACTAAGTCAACTAAGCTTCCATATTTGTCTTGACATCCATATTTTTTCTCCCTAATAAAATCTGGTAGCTTAATAGAATGTTCAAGTCGTTGACTCATTCGCTTTCTAAATTCTTCTTCTGGTCTCTCTTTTCCATTCTCATATCTATCTTCATCATATTGTTGAGCTATATAATGTGCGTCATCTATTATATCCTGTATTGACAACTCTTTCTGACCTTTTAATAAATATTTTGATAATAATTTATTTGCTTTAAATTCTCCATCTATCTTTGCTATTCCATATCTTTCTGCTATCATTGCTCTTTTTAAAATATCTATTTTATACATAGAAGCACCATCAATATTTGCTAATGCTTTTTTTAAATCTTTTAAAATTGCTTTGTTAGTAAGTTTTACACCTGTTAATTTATATATATTTTTATTCATAATTCTTACATGTTTTAACCATCGTCCAAAATCAAATTTACTCAAATCCTTAAAATCATATATAATATTTATTTCATTTTTTGTATTACTTCCATTTTTAGCATTTTTTGCTAATTGTATATATTTATCAACCAATAATTTTTTTTGGGATTTATCCATATTTGTAGAACAAATTGCTCCTATTACCAAAGGATCACAAGTTTGAGTTCCTTCTATTACATCAACTAAAGAAGAAGCTTTTTCTGTATTTTTTCTATCAAATCTATATTCTAACCCTATTTCTTCTATCCAATTGTTTAATATATCTTTATTATTCTCAGTAGCTATATTTTTCATTATATTCTTGGGAATTTTATATTTTTTTCCATTAAGCACTATCAAACCTTTGCTACCAATAACAATTTTATCATCTCTACTACTTTTTATTTTATCAAATATTTTTCTCATAAAATTTGATTTTGCTATAATAGGCATAGTTGAAACTGTTTTTGGATGTGTAACTGGAACTGTTGCAGATACTGTTGGTACTACTTCTGGTGGTGTAACTGGAACTGCTGTAGCTACTGTTGGTACTACTTCTGGTTCTTTATTTTCAGTTTGTAGTTCGTGCTCTATAATATAACTATCATCGTTTAATTCAATATTATATTCTTGAGTTTCATCTCTAATATCACTCAAAGCTCTTTCAATTGCATCAAAAGTTCTCTTTCTATCACTTTTTAAAAAATATGTACTAATAATTTCCAGCTCTTCTATTCTATCAGCTTTATCTTTTATTTTTTTATCTAATTCTTTAATATCTGACTTTCCTTCTTCTGTATATAACCTTTTATATTCTGGATAAGCATCTTTTTGTTTCTTTATTTCTTCTATTTCTTTCCTAATCTCTTTTATCTGCTGTTCAAGGCTTTCTTTTTCCTCTTTTCGTTTTTCATCATCTTCAATAACATATTTTTCAAGCATACTTTTAAGCTTCCTATTAAACGAATCGAGCTCTTTTAATTTATAACGGTATGTATTTTTTTTAAATGCAATTCTATTATCATAGTCTTCAATTTTTCTATCATACATTCTTCTAACAAGAGATGTATGATCTTCTTGTAATAATTCTTTATTTTCTTCTATATACTTGGCCTTTTCTTCTAAAGCTTCCTTAAATTCATTTTCTGCTTTTTCTACTGATGAAAATAAATTTGTTACTACATATCTTATATTTTTCACTAAATATTTTTCTGATTTATCCATAAATTCATCCTCTTTTTTTTACACTATATATATTTTACCAGAAATACACTAAATTGTCAACTTTATGTATACTTTATTCTGTAATATTACCCATATAAATCTCTCTATTTTTTAAATATGTCTCATCATTATTTTTTAATTTTCCTGCTTCTTCATTATATTTATTTGCTTCTTTTATATCTCCCAACCAATAATAGCAAACTCCCAGACTTACATATGTGATAAAAAGCTCATTCTTATTCTCTACTTCTTCTTTCATTTTTTCTAATGCTAAATTAAACCAGTATATTGCAACTTTATATAAATTTTTTCTTAAAAACACATCTCCAATTTTATTTAAACAATCCATCTTTGGAATTTGATTTTTTAAAATTAAAAATAAAGTATCTAATTCTTTATCAATTTCTACTTTTCTTTTATAGCAATCAGCCAATTCGATTAAAGCTTCATATAAATATCCATTATACTCATTATATTTACCTATATGTTTTTCAATATATCTTTCATAAACTTCTATAGCTTCTTCTGTCCTATTTAAATAATATAATTCTTTAGCATAACAATATTCTTGTCTATCATCAAATTCAATTCCTTCTGCTATCATTTTTCTAAATATTTTTAAATTTCTATTGTAATCTTTAACTTTTTCCTTTTTATGAGTTATAGTTATATCAAAATACTGTATATTTCCTCTTGGAACTATTACTTCATGTATAGGACTTACCCATTTAAAGTTATCTTTTCTTTTCAATAATCTTTCCCTATAAAAAGATGTATTTGCATCTGTTTGATATTTTAGCATATAAACGTCAACACTAGAATCCAGATTTTTTTTCAACTCTATAAATTTTTTATATTCTTCTTCTTCAATTACATCATCTGCATCAAGCCACATTATATAATCTTTTGTAGCTTTAGAAAAGGAATAATTTCTTGCTTCCGCAAAATCATCTACCCATTTAAAATCATAAATTTTATTAGTAAATTTTTTAGCTATTTCTTTTGTTTTATCTATAGACCCAGTGTCTACTATTATTATTTCATCTGGTATATCCTTTACACTTTTTAGACATCTTTCTAATACATCTTCTTCATCTCTAACAATCATACATAAGGATATCTTTTTCATCATTTCTCACCAATAATATATTACCAATGCAATTAAGAAAAATCAATAGATTTATATTTTTTTAATATATATGTAATATTTTTGTAAAGAAAAAAGAGTTTCATTAAAACCCTTTCAAACTTCTTTCCGCTAGGGCTTTATATCTTTCCTTCTTATCCTTTATCTTTTTTCCTTCAAGCTCTGGCAAAATCCCAAAATTAGCATTCATTGGCTGGAATTTTGAATTTGGTGTTGATATATATTTTGCTAGACTTCCTATTACTGTATTTGGAGAGAATATAATTTTTTCTTCTGGCTCATTTTTTTGTTCATTATTATGTTCTGTTTCTTCTTTAGTTTTTTGTTCATCTTTATCTAGAAAATATTTTTTATATTGTTGTATTGCATTTAATGCTGATACCATACCTGATGATATTGATTCTACATAGCCTTCTACACCTGTTATTTGACCTGCAAAATAAATTGGAGTTTTTGAAGTTTTTAATTTATATGTTTCGTCTAATAATTCTGTTGAGTTTATATATGTATTTCTATGCATTACTCCATATTTTACAAATTCTGCATTTTTTAATCCTGGCAACATTCCAAAAACTCTTTTTTGCTCTCCATATTTTAAATTTGTTTGGAATCCTACTAAATTGTACATACTTGCTTGCATGTCATCTTGTCTTAATTGAACTACAGCATATGGTCTTTTGCCTGTTCTTGGGTCGTCAAATCCCACTGGTTTTA
Source organism: uncultured Clostridia bacterium (assembly GCA_904384245.1). Lineage (GTDB taxonomy): Bacteria > Bacillota > Clostridia > TANB77 > CAG-508 > CAG-269. The sequence continues at coordinate 9,169 of CAJFJM010000034.1, read as the reverse complement.
GTGGTCCAAATCTTAATGTGTCTATTCCTCTTTTTGCCATTATTTCTATTGGCATGCATCCTTCAAATATTTCTCTTTTTTCAAATTCGTGTAATGTTACTACTTCTGCATTTATCAATTCATTTATAAAAAGCTCGTATTCTTCTTTATTCATTGGAAGGTTTATATAACTTTGTTCATCTTTATTTTGATTTTCTAGCCTCTTCTGCCACTCTTCTATTGTTTCTTCTTTCTTTTTTTCTTGTTCATATCTATTTCCAAAAAAAGCTATATTAAAATCTATACTTTCTTTTGTTATGATAGGTGCTGCTGCATCATAAAAATATAATTTGTCTTGACCTGTTAGAGTTTGAATTTCTTTTGATAGTAAATCAGAAGTCAATGGTCCTGTTGCTATAATTGTTATTGCATTTTTGCATAACTCTTTTAAATGTATTTTATCTCCTATTTCTTCATGTATTATTTCTATAAATTCATTATTTTCTATTTTTTCTGTTACTTTTTGAGCAAAAACTTCTCTATCAACTGCTAACGCTTGCCCTGCTGGTACACTTGTTTCATCTGCTATTTTTATAAGTAATGAATCTAACCTTCTAAGTTCTTCTTTTAATAGCCCACATGCATTTGTTAGCAAATTAGATTTAAAAGAATTGCTACATACAATTTCTGCTAAATTAGTATTGTGATGTGCTGGGGAAAATTTTATTGGTTTCATCTCATAAAGTTTTACTTTTATTCCTTTTTTAGCTATTTGATAGGCCGCTTCTGTTCCTGCTAAACCTCCACCTATTATATTTATATATTCTTCCATTATCTTCACTTCTCCTCTAATGGTCTAATTGCCTATAATTTATCTCTCATCTCCATCCGATTCTCGTTGAGGTTTAATTTGACGTTTTTTTGTTATTGTTTCTTCTTCCATTTCTGCATAATCAATATAAAATTCTATTCTTTTTATATCTTCTTTACTTTTTGTATAATCCTCATAATTTAAATCAAAACCTTCTACTTTTATTTCTGTATAAATTTCTAAAACTTTTTGCAATATTTCTCTTTTTTTACGCCAATAGTCTATTTCTTTTTTAAATTGATTTCTATTTAGTGTACTATATCTTGCAAGTAAAATATTTAATTTATCATTTAAATCTCTTTCATATTTTTCATCTTGAAACTTTTCACTTTCTTCAAATCTATTCATAGTTCCTCCAACTTAAATCGTAATTATAACTTTATTAAATAGTTTAATTTATCTATGTTCTGGTTCAAATCCGGACAGAATGGCGTGTCCCTATTGTCCGAAATAATTGCATAATATCTTCTTTTGATAACTTGTTTACAAATGTTACACTTGTGTCTAGCATGTTTTCTGCTAATTTTGATTTTCTTTCTTGTAGTTCATATATTTTTTCTTCTATTGAATTTTGTGTTATTAACTTGTAAACTTGTACATTATTCTTTTGTCCGGATTCTATATGCTCTGTCTGTTGCTTGGTTTTCTGCTGATAAGTTCCACCATGGGTCATAGTGTATTACCATGTCTGCTCCTGTTAAGTTTAATCCTGTTCCTCCTGCTTTTAGTGAGATTAAAAATACTTTTACTTTGTCTGTTTCGTTAAATTCGTCTACCATTTTTATTCTATCTTCTACTTTTGTTGCTCCTGTTAATTTAAAATATTTTATTTTCTTTTTGTTTAGCTCTTCTTCTATTATATTAAACATTGATGTATAAGTAGAAAATAGTAATATTTTGTGTCCTGATTCTATTCCATCTTCTAGAATTTCCATACATTGGTCTAATTTACTACATTCTCCTTGGTAATTTTCTATGAATAATTTTGGATGACAGCAAATTTGTCTTAAACGTGTTAGTGCTGCTAGTATTTTTATATGACTCTTTTCGAAACCTTTTAGGTCTATTTCTTCTGCTACTTCTTTTTTGGCTTGTGATAAATAGTTTAGATAGATTTCTTCTTGTTCTTTTGTCATTTCATTATTTAAGACTGTTATTGTTTTTTCTGGTAATTCTGTTAATACTTCTTTTTTAGTTCTTCTTAGGACAAATGGTTCTATTAACATTTTTAGTTTTTTTGTTGCTATTTCGTCTTGGTCTTTTACTATTGGTCCCTCATATGAACTTTTGAATTCTTTGTAACTAAATAAGTATCCTGGCATTATAAAATCAAATATTGACCATAGTTCTGCTAGTGAATTTTCTATTGGTGTTCCTGTTAGGGCAAATTTTGTTTGTGCTATTACTGATTTTATTGTTTTTGCATTTTGTGTGTTACTATTTTTTAAGTATTGTGCTTCATCTGCTATTGCAAAGCGGAATTTGTATTTTTTATTTTTATAAATGTCTATGTCTCTTTTTAATAAGTCATATGATGTTATAATTAAATCATAATTATCTAAGTTTTCTATTTTTTCTCTTCTTTCTTTTGCAGTTCCTCCTATAACTTGTACTTTTAAATCTGGAGCAAATTTTTTTGCTTCATTGTACCAATTTAACGTTAATGAACTTGGAGAAATTACTATACTGGTTTTTCTTTTTTCTTTATTTTCTATTTCTTGTGCATCTTCTAATTTTATTTCATTTACATATTTTAGAATTATAGCTAATATTTGAATTGTTTTTCCAAGTCCCATGTCATCTGCTAAAATTCCTCCAAAATGATAATGGTCTAATACAGATAACCATTTAAATCCTGTTTTTTGGTAATAACGTAAATCTGCTTTTAAATTTGATGGAACTATAGCATCTGGTTCTATGTCTTTACTTAAATCTCTTACCATATTTTTATATTCGTCATTTTTTGAAATCTGGGTTCCTTTTAATGTGTTTAATAATTGATTTAGGTATAAAGTACGGTTTACTGGTAATCTTATTTCTCCTTTTTCTATTTCTTTATAGCCTACATTCATTCCTGAAACTAGTTTATCTATAAATTCTACTTCTTGATTTTCTTCTAGACTTAAGAAACTTCCATCTTTTAGTCTGTGATATTTTTTCTTTAAGTGATATTGTTCCATTACATTTTTTAATTCTTTTGCATCTATATTTAATTTGCTTAAGTCTATGGTAAGTAGGTCATTTTCTATTTTTATTCCTAATGCTCCTATTTTTGGTTTTGTTATTTCTTTTATTTTAAAATTATCTGTTACCATTACATCAAATTTTTGCATATAATATGCAATATCGTTTGTTAAAAAATTATAGATTTTATCATTTTCTGGTAAAATAAATCTTAAATTTTTAACATCATACATAAAACCTGTTTTTTTAAATACATTTAATATTTTTGCTTCTTCTAAAATATTTCTTGGAATATCAGTTTTCTCATTTTCATTTAATGGATTTATTTGTGTTCCTTCATAATCAAATCTAATTTCTGCTACTAAGTAATCATTACTATCAAAATCTAAAAAGACTTTTGTTATTATCTTTTTTGGTCTGTATTTTTGTACTTCCTCTTCTTGAACATTTCCTAAAAATATTGCATCATTTACTCTTGGAACTATTATTGAAAATAACTGTTTTAAATCATTTTTTCCAAGTAATATTTCTGTTAGATAATTTTTTCTGAACATTTCTATTAGTAACATTGTTGATTTTTCAAATTCTTTTGTTATTCTGTATAATTCATTTTCCCAAAGTATGTATTTGTATTTTCTACCTTTTATAAAGTTGACTTTGAATAAATCAATGTTTGGTATAATTTCATATTCTTCTTCTGAATTTTTATTTAGTGTGAATTTTATTTCTGGGTCTTTGTCTATAAATTTTATTTTTCCATCTTTAGATACTCTTTGGTAATCTATAGTTTTTCCTTTTAATATATCAAAAAATTCATCTAGTGCTGAATTTCCTAGCATTATACTACTTTCATTAAGCGCTTTTCCATAATATCTAAAGTTACTGTTAGAATTAGAATTTGCATATCGTATTATTTCTGAATATTTTAGTAAGAAGTCTAATAATTCTTGAGAATCATCTTTAAACATTTTTCTATTATGTACAAATTTAAGTTTATCTCCATAACTATATAGTTCATTGTTTAATATTTTTTCGTAGAATTCTGGTAAACTTTTTAATTTGTACATTCTTTTATTCCCAATTTTAAATTCTACTTTCATGTCATTTGTAAATGGATCATATAGTAATTTAGGTTCTATTGATATTGTTTTTTCTTCTTTAGAAACAAAATCTTGTCCTTCTCCTATTTTGTCGATTTCTTCGTTATAAAAAGTATTTACTATTTGATTAAAATTTGCGTATTTTCTTTGATTAGGTGTTGATAATAAATTATGTGGGTCTTGCTCTATTTGACCATATGTTTCTAATTCTAGTATTGTTGCTAATGTGTGTTTACATACTCCATATGTTCTTTCATAATCTGGACAATCACATACTATATTATTAACTTCTCCCATTTTTACTTGTATATATGTATGGTATTTTTGTGTACCATGAACAAGAGCAGAAACTTCAAAATTGTTTTTATCTTCATATTCTACATTTGTAATTTCTACTCTTCCTTGGTTTTTATATTGTTTAGCTTTTTGAGTTCTTAGAACTCCTGCATCTAGACACAGGTTTGTTATAATTTGGGAATTTATTAACATTTTTATCTCCTCACTTTTACAGCTAAAAATTATACTATATTTTCCACTTAAATTCAATATGAATAGGCATTTTTTAATTTTAATTTTTTAATTATATTTACAACCTCATTTTTGCAGAGAAGCCTCAGAGAGAAGTTATACTATAATTTTTTAAATTTTTTGTGTGATTGGAATGCTTGTAGCCCTTCTTAAGATAGAATAAATGAGGAAGTGCGAAGTATGTAGCGAGAGGCTCGTTTGTTCTATCTTTAGAAGGGTTAAAGCATTGATTAGAGCCGAAAAATTCAAAAAATTATAGTATAACTTCTCTCTGAGGCAGATTATTCTTTATCAAGTTAAACTTCAAATGAATTTTAAGAAAATCCTTTAAAATTCAACTTGCCTTTAAATGTCAATACAAATAGCATAAAATTTATGTAATAATTATTCTATATTTCATTGTTGATTAAAAGGGTGATAGTATGATTAAAGAAAAAAGAAAGGAAAAAAAATACACTCAAGAAAAAATGTCTCAAATTTTAGGTATAAGTTTAAGACAATATGTTAGAATTGATAATGAAGAAGATTTACCTAGAAGAGATGTCTTAAATAATTTAATTATGGCATTAGAATTAAGTAATGAAGAAATAGGCGAATATATCCGTAAGATGTCTCAAAGTATTGTATAAATTAAATATTTCTACACAAAAAATCCTTCCTAAATATATATTTTTAAGAAAGATTTATTTTATATTTTCATCATTTTTTATTCGTTTTTTATTATAATACTTAGCAATCAGTTCGTCCAATTCTACACTTAATTTATATATTACATCATAGTCTTGTTCTTTTATAATGCTTTCATTTAATTTATCTCTTAATTTACAAATTTCATCATTTAACATTTTTATTCTCCTTCCTGCATTTTTTTATTACTCTTATACTTATAAATTACCATATTTTTCCTATTTGGTCAAGCATTTTCATTCTTTTTTCACAACTTTCGTACTATTTTATTCGACACCCTTCGATTTGATAAATTAAAAAATAACAGCAAAAAATTTTTTTAGAATTTTTTGCCGCTTCTTTTACAAATTTTACATTTTGCACTTTCTTCAAAATTATATATTTTATGCTTTTACAACTGACAAAACCATCTTGTTTTCATCAAAATATTCATTAAGTGTTTGCAATATCTCTTCATATTGAACACTTTCTATTTGTTCTAAATATTCAAAACTGTTTACTCCTTTAAAATAGTCTACTAAAAACATTCTAGCTATTTCTGATACATCATTATATTCTTTTACATATTCACCATATAAAGTCTTTTTTAGTCTTTGGAAATCTTCTTTTTTTATATTTCCTTTTTTAAAATTATTTATCTGTTTTTTTAATTCATTATACAAAACTTCCGGTTCTTCTGCTTGTCCAGATATTAAAATATGTGCATAAGTTTTTGAAAATTCAAAGTCCATAACTGGTGAATATGATATATTACCTGAATCATATAATTTTTTGTAAATTTGAGAACTTTCTCCTAGTAATAAATTTAAAAGTATTTGTACTATTATGTTTTTTCTGACTATTTCTTCTGATTTTAAGTCACTTAGTAATTTTAATTTAATTCCTATTGCATATAATGGTCTACTTACTTCCATTTTTTGTTCTACTTTTTCTTTTACTATACTTTCTGGTTCTTCTGGATATATTCTTTTTATTTCTCCTCTTGGCTCAACTGGAAGTAAACGTTTTTTTATTTCTTCTAATAAATTTTCTGGTTCAAAATCTCCTGATACCACCATTACCATATTTGATGGATGATAAAATGTATTATAACATTTATATAAAATATCTTTATCTATTTTACTTATGGTTTCTATTGTTCCTGTTATATCAAGTTTTACTGGATTTTCATGATACATGGCTTCTAATGCGTTTAGATATACCTTCCATTCTGGGTAATCATCATACATCATTATTTCTTGACCTATTATTCCTTTTTCTTTTTCCACATTTTCATCTGTAAAATATGGATTTTGAACATAATCCATAAATTCATCTAGTGCTTCATAAAAATTGTCTGTACATTCGTATAAATATGCTGTATGGTCATTTGTTGTATATGCATTTGCACTTACACCTATTTCTGTTAGCACATCTAAACTATTTCTTCCATTTTTTTGTTCAAACATTTTATGTTCTAAAAAATGCGCTACTCCTTTTGGAACATTAGTTACTTTGTCTTCTCCTGGGACTATAAATGAACTGTCATTAGAACCATAATTTGTTCCCCATATTATATATTTTTTTTGGACATTTTTTTTTGGAATAATCATTACTGTTAATCCATTTTTTAGTTTTTCTATATACAAAGTTTCTTTAACTTTGGAATTGTGTATAATTTGCATCATTACCTCCTAATATTATCTATTTTTATACTACCATTTTGTAAAAAATATATTGTATCTAATTTTACTAATTCTGCTACTTTTAAAACATCTTCTTTTTTTACTTTTTCTATTCTTTTTTGGTAGTCTTCAAATGATAATTCATTTTTGTTAAATTCTTTTCCAAAATAATAGATAAGTTCTGAATCTTGTTCATTTTCTACTGCTTTTAATGCTGATATATATCCTTTTTTTGCATTTTCTACTTCTTCTTCTGTAAAGTTCCCTAATTTCATATCTTCTATTTGTTTTTTAATTATGTCTAATGCCTTTTGATAATTTTCTATTTCTATTCCACAATTTATATAAATTGTGTTTTTCATTCTTACATAAGAAGAACCTGCTGTATATGCTAAACTTGCTTTTTCTCTTACATTTTGAAATAGTTTTGAATTTGCTGTGCCTCCTAGTATTCCATTATATATAATTGCGTCATATTGCTGGTCTAGGTTTTCTAGTAATAGTTTTAATCCTAATACTAATTTTCCTTGAGTAACATCTAAGTTTTCTGAAATTATATTTATTTTTTCTATATCTTTTTTGCTTTTTACTTCGTTTTTTATATATTTTGGAGTTCTTGGTTTTAATGATTTTATATTTTCGTTTTCTTCGATATTTTGTATTAAGTCTTCATTTATTATTCCTGATATATAAATATCTATTTTGCAGTTTTCCACTAATTGTTTATATGATGTGTATAAATTGTCATTTTTTATGTTTTCTATATCTTCTATATATCCATATTTGTATAAACTGTAACTTTCATTTTTGTACATTTCTTCTATACATCTTTCTAATGCATATCTTGCTTTGTTGTCTGTTCTTCCTTCTATTATATGTTTTAAATTTGCTTTTTCTTGCTCTACATATTCTATTTTAAATGCATTTTCTTTTATGTTTGGATTAAATACTATATCTAATAAATTATAAATTGCTTTTTTTGATAATCCTTTATCTTCTTCTGGTATAAATTCATCATTTATTACTTCTATATAGAATTTTAAAATTTGATTGTCTCCTTCTTTTTCTACTCCACAGTCAAAAACCGCTCCATACATTTCTTCTAGTTCTATGCTTATTTCTTCTTGTGTCTGCATGTTCTTAGTTCCTCTGCGTAAGACTGCTGGTAAAATTGCGTTTTGGGTTACTGTTTTTTTGTCTAGTGGCACAGTAAGAAAAACTGCCATTAAATTTGTTTTAAATCTGTCGTTTTGTATTAAGTGAAGTTTTATTCCTTCTTTTATTTGTTTTTCTGTGTATTTCATAAACTCAGTCCTTATTTTTTATATTTAGATTTTTTTGGAATCTATAAACCTTTTTTGTTTTTTATTTTTATAATATTGCATAAGTTTAATTGTGTAGTTTTATTATTTCTTTTTTATTATTTCTTTTTTTTGTTAATATATACTTTTAAAACATAATTTATATCTTATTTAGCAATTAAACTTTATTTGTTAATATATATTTTTATGGCTATAATTTATTTTTCTTTTGTATTTTTATTATATCTTAATGTTTTATTTAAATTATTTTTTCACTTTTTTATTTTATTTTTTATTGATATAATTTAATTTTATTATTATTTGTGTTATATTTTTTTAACAATTTTTAATTTATGATTTATAAGACTAAAAAAGAGTTTAAGAATTCCTCCTAAACTCCTATTTTTTCTTAATATCTCTTTAATAGGCTAAATAACTTTTTTATTTAGATTATTTGCATTTTAATATTTTCTTTTTCTAGCAGCCTCTGATTTTTTCTTTCTTTTTACACTAGGTTTTTCATAATGTTCTCTTTTACGAACTTCTTGCATAACTTCATTTCTTGCGCATTGTCTTTTAAGTCTTCTTAATGCATCTTCTATATTTCCATTATTTACTTTAATCTCTGACATTTAATTCCCCTCCTTCCGGCCATACATGTACGTATGCGGGATAACCCTATAACGATATATATTATACATTAAAGAAAAGGGGTTGTCAATACATCATTTTGCTTTTTGTGTTTAATTTTTTACAGGCAAAATTTTCATTGCCAATGCAACAACTTTTTTCTCAAAAGTGTTGTCATATTCTCGTTTTATATTTTTGATTTTCTTTATTCTATAATTTATTTTT
>CAJFJM010000033.1 GCA_904384245.1 uncultured Clostridia bacterium | reverse complement strand
CGATGAATGTTATAGATGGTCAGGCTGGTCTAGTGATTTATTCCAGTCTGATTTTCTACAGCCTAACCATCGATAACATACTAAACATTATTATTGGAATATCTGATGTTTTTCTTAGTTCTTTGCAAATATATTCTCCATCTATATATGGTAAATTTATGTCTAATAATATTAAATCTGCATTTTCTTTTAATATATTTTCTATTGGATTTTTAAATTCTTCTAATATTGATACTTGATAACCATTTTTTTCTAAAAATATTTTTAATTCTGTTCTTAGTTTTTTGTCATCTTCTATTATTAAAATTTTTGCCATTTTTTCCTCCATTTTATTTTCAAATAGTATTTATATACTTTTTATAAATCTTATACATTTAATATTAGCTTATCTCCAAAAAAATTTTATTTAGATTTAATAATTTTTTATCCTAATGCTATATCTAAAATCATCATTATTACAAAGCCAATTGCTACTCCAATTGTTCCTATATTTGTATGTTCTCCTGTTTGTGATTCTGGTATTAGCTCTTCTACTACTACATATATCATTGCTCCTGCTGCAAATGATAATATATATGGTAATATTGGAATCACTGTGTTTGTAAGAAGTATTGTTATAATTGCTCCTATTGGTTCTACTATCCCTGATAGTGTTCCATATATAAATGCTTTACTTTTAGATATTCCTTCACTTTTTAATGGCATTGATATTATAGCTCCTTCAGGAAAATTTTGTATTGCTATACCTATTGCTAATGCAAAAGCTCCTGCTAATGTGATACCTGTATTTTGTGATAATGCTCCTGCAATTACAACTCCAACTGCCATTCCTTCCGGTATATTATGTAGTGTAACTGCAAAAACTATCATTGTTGTCTTTTTTAGTTTTGCTTTTATTCCTTCTGGTTTATCTGTCTCTAGATGAATATGTGGAATTATACTATCTAAAATAAGTAAAAATACTATTCCTGCCAAAAATCCTATTGCTGATGGTAACCATGGTATTTTTCCTTGCTCTGTTGTCATATTTATTGATGGTATTATTAAAGACCATATAGATGCTGCAATCATTACTCCTGCTGCAAATCCTAATAAAAGTTTTTGTATTTTATTATTTATTTTATCTTTCATAAAAAATACTGTAGCTGATCCTAATGTTGTACCTAAAAATGGTACTAGTAATACAATTGCTAACTCCATTTTTTCTTCCTCCATATATGAATTTTCTTATATTTTGGATTATATTATTAAAATATATTAAAGTCAACAATCTTTTTTATCTAACATTTTTCTTATTTGCAAATATTTTATCCATATATTCATCTGGATAATTTGCATCTAAAAATTCATCTATTTTATTTTGTGGCATTATATTTTCATTTCTATATTTTTGTCTTAATGCTGCCATTGAAGATATTGATATATTAAATATCATTAAAACTGCTACTCCAAATGCTATTATTTTAGTTATATCTTTTTCTACTAATTTTTCTATTTTTGGTATTAGTGGATCAATATATTTGTTATATAATAGTCCTGCTATTCCCCAATAAGTACAATGTATAAGTGTTGTCCTTCCATTTATATTAAAAATCCATCCAGAATAATCCCAAGATACAGTTCCAAAGATTTTTTCTTGTAAGAATGAGCATAAATATTCTGTGATTCCTCCTAATATCATAGATAATATAAATATTTTCTTTTTATCCTTTGTTTTTGTTAGCTTAAAAAATGCATAAAATACAATAATTCCTATTCCATATACAGGCGTAAATGGCCCATATAAAACTCCTTGTCTTGATTCAAAATGTCCTTCTTGCACAAATGCTACTATCATCTCTACTATGTAGCCTATTATACTTCCTATCATAAAAATTATAAATATTTTGGTGATTTCATTTATGTTTTTAACTTTTTTTGTATCATTTTCCTTTTTTATATCTTTTTTTAAAACTTTTTCCATATCTTTACTCCTTAATTAAGATTATACAAAAATTTATATAGTTTTAAAATTGAATATTGTATATTTTGTCTTACATTTTTGTAAGATAAATATAACACTTAATGTTTAAGAAACTGTTTATTTAATATTAAAACTTTCTTAAGGGTTTTATTTAAAGTTCCTAGTTAAAATATTAAATGTGTTTTTTTTATGAAATCACTAGACATTTTTATTTTCCTTTGATATTATATTGGTGTTAAAAATTTATTTTAATACTTATGAAAAAAACTTAAACTTAGGAGGTAAATTAGAATGACAAAATTTAATACTAAAAAATTACTTATAATTTTATTTGTTTTAATTTTTACTGTATTTTCATTTCAAAATACAATAAAAGCAATTGATTTGAATATAACTGATGAGAATTCAAGTAACAATGCGACAACTAATGAATCTGCAAATGAGGCAACTTCTGAAAATACTAGTAGTTCAAATACCTCAAATTCTTCTAGTTCAAATAGTTCTAGCAATAGCTCTAGTAATAGCTCTAGAAATACAAGTTCTTCTAATAATTCTTCATCTAGTTCATCAACTACTTCTGGGACTAGTTCACAAAATAATAATTCATCAGCTTCTGTAAGTAGTGTGCAAAATAGTTCTGATTTGACTTTATCAGATATTTTAAATATTTTACTTATTGTAATTGGTATTCTTTTGATTTTATTAGCAATTGCTATATTGATTAAAATAAGACATTAAATTATACTTTAATAATTATTTTTATTTTTTGTATATCATTTTCTATTTTTTAAAGTTGTTCTATTTTAATTAGAACAACTTTTTTATTGTATAGTAAAATCGACTTCTTTTTCACCCTAATTGGATTTTTCCGTATACAACAATTTTGTTTTCAAAAAAATTTTTTTAATCTTATTATTTCTTTTTTTCTTATTTTTATTATTTTATTTTTTTACAATTTTTTTCATCTTCCCTATAAATTCCTTAAATAAAATGAATATTTTTATTTGATTTTTTTAATAATATAAATAGATATTTTCATGTTTTATGAAAATTTATTATTTAAAGGAGGAATTCTGATGAAGAAAAAAATCTTTACTGTTATTTTGGCTTTAATGATTTCTTTATTTGCTTTTAATATATGTTTAGCTAATGAAGAACATCCTATACAAGATGCAACTAATTCTGTTAGAAATGCAGTTGGTGGTGCCGAAAATGCTATTGAAAATGGTGTAGAAGGTATTGGAAATATGACAAAAGATGCAACTAATTCTATGGAAACTACTATGAATAATGCGGGAGAAGATGTAAGAAATTCTGTTTCACCTTCAACTAATAATGGGGATTCTTATTCTGCAACTAGAACTTCTACAGGTGGTGCAGAGGCTACATTTATGGGTATGAATTCTACTGTTTGGACTTGGCTAATAATTGGTATCGCTGCTATTGCTATAATTGCTTTAGTTTGGTATTATAGTTCTCAAATAACTAATGATTCTAATAATAAAAGAATGTAAGTATAGATAACTATTTTTAAGTTAGTGTTTGGAACTTATGCTACAACATATATAGTATTTTTATTTAATTTGATTCTCAATTCAAAATCGAATTTTCTATTTATTGTTTTATTATACTAATGTATTTAATATTGGCTTTAAAGAAATTAAATTTTAATAATTTAATTGTGAATTGTTTTTCTTTGATTTTATTTCTTTTAAGTTCGATATATATTTGATTTTGAATTGGGATTTTTAAATATTGTAATTGAAATAATTTAATAATATGTTATAATGTTTATGTTATATTTATTTTATATTTGTGGTATTTATGATATGTATTTTATTTTTCTACATATTTATAATTTTTATTTATAATTATTTTATGAAATATTTAAATTTTTTATAAGATATTTAATAATTTTAATATCATTTTTAATGTATAAAAAAGAAAGGAATGTTTAAAATGGAGAATATTAAAATTATTGCAAAAAATCCTACAGCTTATCATAATTATAATATTGAAGATACTTTAGAAGCGGGAATTGTTCTTTATGGTACAGAAATTAAATCCATTAGAAATGGAAAGGTTAATCTAAAAGATAGTTATGCTATTATTAAGCATGGAGAATTGTATATAATGGGAATGCATATTAGCCCTTATGAATTTGGAAATATTTTTAATAAAAATCCTTTAAGAGATAAAAAATTATTAGTACATAAAAAAGAAATTAACAAATTGATTGGTTTAGTTAAACAAAAAGGTTATTCTTTAGTTCCTATTAAAATTTATTTTAAAGGTAATTTTATTAAATTGGAGCTTGGTATTGGAAAAGGTAAAAAACTTTATGATAAACGTCAGGATATTGCTAAAAAAGATGCTCAAAGACAAATTGCTATAAATTTAAAAAATAGTATTAGATAAAGCTATGAGATTTTTTGCTTTATCTAATACTTTTTTCTAAATTATTTAATCTAGATTATAATTCATATTGATTTTTTTGAGAATCTTTTGAAAATTCTTTTCTTGCCATACTTTCTAATTCATCCATTATTGTAGGTATTTCTTCTATTCTTCCTTGTTCCTTTATTTTTTTAACAGATTTTTTCATTATTTTCTTTGCTTTTTGTGTTAAATTTTGTAGCTTATTTTCATCAATACTTGTTTCTATTTCATCTTTATGATCTGCTAATTCAAATATTTTTTTAGGAGAATTTAATACATTTACATATTTATATTCTTTGTCATCTATTAGCTTTCCAGTAATTCCTAAATTAATCATTGCGCCATAAATCTCTTGTTCTGAAAGTCCTATTTTTTCTAAATTTTTCATTAATGTTATTAAATATGATGTATTGTTTTTTTCTAGCATTTTTAGACTAAGCATTGATTGTAAAATTAGTCTTTTTTCTTCATTACTTAATTCTCTATAAAATTTGTAATTATCTACAATTCTTTTTGCAATATATAAGTTTCTTTCATGAATTTCTTCTATTTTTTCTTCTGCAAATCCTAAATCTTTGTATTGTCTTTTCAACATTTTTAGCGTTTTTTCACTTAATTGATTAGTTTCTGCTGTTTGAATAGTTATGTCACTTACATTTGTATCAATTTCACTTTTATGTTTAGCTAATTCAATTGCTTTTTCTCCATTATTTATTAAGTTTTGATAACCATATCCAGCTTCTTTTATGATTTTTTCATTTACTCCTAAATTGATAATGATTCCATAAATTTCTTGTTCTGAGAATCCAGCCTTTATTAAATTTTTTTCTAATTTACTTATATAAATATTTTTTCTTTTTAGTAATTTATTATTTAGTATAGATTGTAATATTGCTCTTCTCTCTTGATTATTTAATTGTCTTCCAAAGTTATATTCATCTATAATTCTTTTTGCAATATATAAATTTCTTTCGTCAATTTCATTTATAAATTCTTTGGAAATTTCTAAATTTTCATATTCTTGTTTAAGTTTATCTCTATCTTCTTGACTTAATTGATTTGCCATTGCCCATTGAATTGTCATACTATTTACTTTAGTTTCTATTTTATCCTTGTATTGTAGTAATTCAAATACTTTATTTTTATTACTTAGTAAGTAGTGGTATCCATATTCTCCCGAGTTTACAACATTTCCATTTGCACCTAAATTAATAATAGTTCCATATATTTCTTGCTCATTTAAACCTATTTTTTCTAAATTTCTTGCTAAAGTTGTTAAAAAAATATGTCCTTTTTTGCTTAATATTCGATTACTAATAATTGATTTTATTAGTGCTCTTTCTTCATCTTTTTTTAACTTTCTGTCGAATTTATATCCTTGTACAATTCTTTTTGCCATATATAAATTTCTTTCGTTTACTTCTTCTATAACTTCTGATTCAATTCCTAAAGCTTTGTATTCTTCTTTTAATTCTTGTTTATCTTCTTCTTTTAAAGTATTAACTTTTGCTCTTAAAAGTGTCATAGCTGTTACTGATGTTTCAATTTCATCTTTATATTTTGATAATTCAAGCACTCTTTCTGAACTTCCTAATAAATCTACATAAGCTAATTTTGATGTTGATATTATATTTCCATTAACAGCTAAATTTATTATTGTTCCATAAATTTCCTGCTCTGATAGTCCTATTTTTCCTAGATTTTTAATTAGTGTAGTTAAATATGCATGATTTTTTTTCTGTAATACTTTTGCGTTTAAAATACATTGTTTTATTGAACTTTCTTCTTCTTTTGTTAATTCTCTTCCAAAATCATATCCATCTACTATTTTTTTTGCACTATATAAATTTCTTTCATCTATTTCATTTATCATTTCTATTGGAATTCCTAGACTTTGATATTCTTTTTTTAAGTTTTCTATTCCGTGTTTATGTAGTTGATTTTCTAGTGCTTTTTGAATTGTAATATTACTTACTAATGTTTCCATTTTATCCTTATATTGAGATAATTCTAATATTTTTTCTGTATTCTTTATTAAATCAGTATAGCTGTACCCTGTATTTTCTGTAACTGAAGCATTGATTCCTAAATTTATTACAGTTCCATAAATTTGTTGCTTTGTTAATCCTATTTTTTCTAGATTCTGCATAAGTAGTATTAATGAACCTGAATAATTTTTACTTAATGCTTTAGTATCAAGTATAGATTGTAATATTGCCTTCTTATCTTCAATAGTTAGCTCTCTACCAAAATTATATTCTTCTAATATTTTTTTTGCCATATATAGATTTTTTTCAGCAATTGTATCTATTAATTCTTTTGAAATTCCTAATTCTGCAAATTCTCTTTTTAAACTTTCCTTTTCTTTTTCATTTAATGTATTTGCTACTGCATTTTGTATTTTCATTTCACTTATAGTTGAATCTATTTTATCTTTATGTTGTGCTAATTCTAATACTTTTGTTTTATTCATTAGTAGATTACTATATCCATAACCAACGTTTTCTATTACACTCTGATTAATTCCTAAATTGATAATTACTCCATAAATTTCTTGCTCAGTTAACCCTATTGTTTCTAAATTTCTAAGTAATTCGGTAATTAAGTGATATCCTCTCATAAATGATCTATCAATTATAGATTGTAAAATCGCTCTTTTTTCTTGGGTATTCAATTCTCTTTCAAAATGATATTCATCTAATATCATTTTTGCTATATATAAATTTCTTTCGTCTATATTTTTTGTTAATTCTGCTGGTATTCCTAATGTTTCATAGTATTTTCTTAGTTCTTTTTTCTCTTTATCGTTTAAATTGTTTGCTAATGCTTTCTTTATACTCATTTTACTTACTTTAGAATCGATTTTTCCTTTATATTGAGCTAATTCTATTGTTTTATTCTTACTCATTAACAAATTATTATATCCATAAGTAGTGTCGTCTATGATACTTTTATTTATTCCTAGATTAATAATTATACCAAAAATTTCTTGTTCTGTTAATCCTATTTCTTCTAGTTTTTTTGCTAATGCTGTTAGATAGTATGTATTCTTTTTTTCCAATCCTTTTGAACTTAAGATAGATTGTAAAAGTGCTCTTTTTTCTCTTTTATCTAATACTTTATTAAATTTATAGTTATCTACTATAAATTTGGTCATGTATAGATTTTTTTCATCAATTCTATCTACAAATTCTAATGAAATTCCTAGCATTTCATAATATCTTTTTAATTCTTCTTTTTTCTCTTCGCTTAAGTAATTCGCTAATGCTGTTTGAATTGTGATATTGCTTACTGATGTTTCCATTACATCTTTATATTGAGATAATTCTATTATTTTGTCTGTATTTTTTATTAACTCCGTGTAGCTATACCCTGTATATTCTATAACTGATTCATTTATTCCTAGATTTATAATAACACCATATATTTCTTGCTCAGTTAATCCTATTTCTTCTAATCTTTTTAAAATTGTTGATATATAACCAGTGTTTTCTTTTTTTAATGTCTTTCTATCTAGCATATTTTGCAGTATTGCTTTTTTTTCTTCATTACTTATTTTTGTTTTGAAATTATACTTGTATACAATTTGTTTTGCTATATATAGGTTTCTTACATCTATTCCATTTATAAATTTTTTTGGAATTCCAATACTTTCATATTCTCTTTTTAAGTTTTCTATTTGTACTTCATTTAAATTTCTACTTATAGCTATTTGGATGTCAACATCTTTCACTCTTGTTTCTATTTCATCTTTATGTTGCATTAGTTCTATTGCACATGCTTTATTTCCTAATAATTTTTGATATCCATATCCTGTTATAATGTTTCCATTTAATCCCAAGTTGATTATTATTCCATAGGCTTCTTGTTCTGTCCAGCCTATTTCTAATAAATTATTTATCAATGTTGTTAAATATAGTGATTCTTTTCTCTCTAAGCCTTTTTGACTAAGTATTGATTTTAATATTGCACTTTTTTCTTCATTATTTAAATTTCTCTTAAAATCATATTCTTCCATAATTTGCATGGCTGTATATAAGTTTCTTATATCTATTAAATCAATAAATTCTTTTGAAATCCCTAAACTTTCATATTTACTTTTTATTTCTTCTTTATCTTTTTCACTTAATTTTTTGGTTTTAGCTAAATCGATAGTGTTTTCATTTACTGATGTTTCTAAATCATCTTTGTATTTTCGTAATTCTAGTATTTTTAATCTTCTATGTAATAAATCGCTATATCCATATTCCTTTTGATTTACTATTTTGCCTTTTATTCCTAAATTTATAATTGCTCCATAAGCTTCTTGCTCTGTTAATCCAATATCTTCTAAACTACTTATAATTGAAGATAAATAATGTGTATACTTCTTACCTAATCCTTTTATATTTAATATAGATTGTAAAATTGCACATTTTTCTTTATTGCTTAGTTCTCTTCCAAAATCATAGCTATCTAATACTTTTTTAGCAGTATATAAATTTCTTTCATCAATTGTATCAATAAATTTTTTTTCCATTCCTAATTCTTCTAAATCAGTCTTTACTGCTTTAATTGTTTTACCACGTTTCATCAATAAATCAATTGTAATATCTTCTACTATAATTGGTATACTTTCTATATTTTCTTGTAATATCTCGTATTGTTTTTCTGATTCCATTTCAAATAAATCTCTACTTGATATATCACCTATTTTTTTATCTATTACTATATTCATAATTATTGCATAAATTTCATCTTGTGTATATTTTTCTTTTTTTAATGCTATTTTTTGTACAGATTTATATAGTTTTTCTAGTTCATCACTTGTTTTAAAACTTAACATCATCATTCTAGTTAATTTTCTTTTTTCTGTTTTAGTTAGCTTTCTTGTTTTTCTCCAGTCATATCCTTCTATAACACCTTGTACCATATATCGTTTTTTAAATAGTCTTTGTCCTTCTTCATTTTTTGGTTGTTTATGTTCATTTGTATTTATTAGTAATGTACCTAGTATTTTTGATTTTATTCCTTTACCATATATGTCTAATAGTTCATTATCATTTAATTGATTTATGCGATTTAGTAATTCCTTTGTATTTTTTCTTCCAAAGTCATATCCATATTCACTTATTAGTAAATTAACTGTATTGCTTAGTTGATATCCTCTACCATTTTGTTTTATAGCTAATTCTGGATGAATACAATATGTGTTTTCTAAAACCTTTTCTATATTTTTTTCTTCTGGAAATATTTTTTTTAAGATTTCACAAATTGCTTTTTTCTTTAAGGTCATTTCTACTAATAGACATATAGCTGTTGCTTGCATATTTATATCACTATAGCTAATTGCTCCATTATGCATTTTATATGCCTTTTCTAAGTCTATACTTTTTCTTAATTCTTCTTTAGTTTTATATTCTTTGCTTAAAAATTTGATATATTTTTCATCAATATCTATTTCTTTACTACCATTTGTAAATTTATTATTTGTTTTATTTAGATTAAATCCATCTTCAAGTAGTTTTAAAGTCTTATAATTTAATCTTCTTATTTGATTTTTTGATACTCCATTTTGTTCTGCTTGTTGTAATAATGAAAATATTTCCATGAATATTGGTGGACAAGGTATTATTTTATCTGTAGGAATTTCTCCATAATATATGTATTCAGCCGATGTATATGCATTTCCAATGGTTGATAACAATTGAGAGTTTGGTACTCCTTGAATTACTTCCTCTAATAATCCTTCATTTTCTAAAATTTTTAATTTTGCATTTAATTTATTAGATTTTAATTGATCTTCTTTGTTTAGATATTGTTTAGCATATATTGTTGCAGTAGATATTAAGGGATTATAATCTTTTAATATTTTTTTAATTTGTTCTATATTTGTAGCTTCTTCTATTTGCTCTATAATATTTTTTAATTTATCATTTTGAGATAATTTTCTTTCAACATTTTCTATCTTTTTTTGAATTGCTTGTGTCATATATTTTCCAGCATCAATAATTTCTCCTATATTTTCTGGTTCAAGTTTTACTAGAATATATAGTGGATTGTCTGTATGATATGTTAATGCTACATTTGCATCTTTTGTTAATGAAATACAATTTGTGTCAATTCTATGTTTCATTTTTATGTGGTCATATAGTTCTTGTTCAGATATTTTACTTTTATCGTTATATTTTCCCCATCTTCCATATTGTTCATAATATCGGATACTATCTGTTCTAATTGATTCTATTCCTTTTTCTTTATCTTTTTTATTTCCATTATTTAATGCTCTAAATAAATAATAATTTTTCCCGTCAAATATTATGTTATTCATATATTATTTAATACTCCTCAATATTTTTGTATATCTTTTTAATTTGATTATACATTTGTTTTATTTTATTTTTTCCATTATCTATTTCTAAGAAACTTAATTTTATCTTATTTAATTTTTCTATTTGCTCGTTTGTTAAACTCCCTTGTATTTTTTCTATTTCCTTTAATTCTTTTAACATATATATTACTTTATCTATATCTAGAAAAAAATTTTCTAAATTTTCATCAGAAAAAGCACTTGTTACTATTCCATTTTTTCCATACATAAACTCATCTATTTCTTCGCATAGTTTATACCATTTATCTTTGATTTCCATATATCCTTCTCCAAATTTTTATATTTTTCTTTTTTTAAATTTATCAATTTATTTATTATGCTTTTCTCTTCATTTGTTGCTAAATAATATGTGTATATAGTTCCTAAAATTATATTTGTTTCTGATAATAAATTTCCATTTTCTATTTCTTGTAGATCTACTTCATAATCATTATCTTTATTTTCTTTTATGGTTTTTACTAATTTTTTTGGTATCTTGGACAATTGTTTCTTTTCTAATAACATCAATACTTCATATACTTCTGCTAAAGCTTTTCTATTAAATTTTGTATTTATCATTTTTCTCTCCATTTACTGATTTTTTATAAATTTTATTAAAAAAATATCATAAGAAATATATTGTTTTTATAAATCTATTTTTATTTATCCTATTTTTTATTTCTTGTATTTTTAGTTATTTATCTTAAATAAATTTTCAGGATTAAACTTTTGTTTTTTTAATTTTTCACTTTTCATTTCATTAAATTCATGAATATTTTTCATTAGTGTTTTTTGTTTATCTTCTAAAATAAATTCAGTATTTATATATGATAATATTGCTATTGTATCTTTATGTATATTTTGTTCTTTTAATTTTTTGTTGCTATTATATTTCCATATATATCTGGAATCCTTATTTTCTTTAATTAGATTCAGTAATTCATTTGGTATTTTACTAAAATCTTTTTTTGACAAATATTTAAGTATTTCATCTACTTCTACAAATCTTTTTTTATAATCAATCATCTTTTTCCCCTCTTTCAGTTTTTCTATTTCTTAATGAATTAAATAAATTAGAGACTCTTCCTATATCTGTAGTTGTAAGTTCTCTTTCTCTATCTAATTTTGCAATTGCAGAAGCTGAAACTATTTCATTTTTGCTAAAATCTTTTTGAGTATTCTTCTTTTTGCTTTTAATTGGTATTCTATATTCATCTCCTAATTCTATATTTTGTTTTACCATGTTATAGAATTGCTTTAAAGATTCTAACATCTGTTTTTTATCTGTTCCTTGAGTCACTAAATTCAGATAATTTTCAACAAATTCTGGTGCAGGGTTTGTTTTATGAGTAGCTTTTCTATATGGTTCATCTGTATATATTTTATGAACTTTAGATGTTGGTATTTTTGATATTCCAATAATTCTATGGTGAACTTTTCTCATCTTTTCTAATACAATATGATATAAATGATTAAAATATGGACTGTCTTCTTTAGCTAAATTTTCTAATTTTTGCACTTTATTATCAATGATTGAGATTTGTTCTCTAGCTTCATCTATATTTAAAGGTGGCAAATTGTCTTTAAATCTATTTATTACATATTTTTGTAAATTTGTTAATGCATTGTTTCTTTCATATACAATCTCTCCTTTTCCTATTATTGAAAATGATGCATTATTTTGATTTAAAAATTCATTTTCAGCCATTAAATATTCATCATCAATTGGTTTTTCAAAATATTCTATTTTTTTACCATCTATTAAGCTTTCTCCTCTGATTATTCTATGTGGATCACTATTATCAAAAATTATATGTAAGTCGATATCAGATATTTCTGTGTTAAATCCAGTTAGGCTACTTCCATAGACAATTGCACCTAAAAAATGTTCATCATCTATATAATTCATTTTATCTATAAATTTTTTTACTGTTTCTAATGTTGCTTCTGGAATTTTTATGTGTTCTATTTCAATATCATCTAAATTAGCATCTTTATTTATTTCTATGTCTAATTCTTCATTTTTGCTTTTTATAGGAATTCTATAGTTATGTTCATCCAATTCTACTGTTCTTTTAGAGTAATCATAAAATTCCTTTAATTTTTCAAACATTTCAACTTTATTTTT
Source organism: uncultured Clostridia bacterium (assembly GCA_904384245.1). Taxonomy (GTDB): domain Bacteria; phylum Bacillota; class Clostridia; order TANB77; family CAG-508; genus CAG-269. The sequence goes on along the minus strand of CAJFJM010000033.1, from coordinate 2,860 downwards.
TCCTTGACATTGTATAAGTTCAAAATACATATCTAAAAATCTTTTGTCTGGAATCTGATATATTGAAAACATTTCTTGATATTTTTTATCTTTATATAGCTTAAATCCTTTATATGTTTCTATTCGTGGCATCCCATTTAAATTATGATAAAATCTTCTTATTTTTTCAATAGTTAAATGATATAAATGTTCAAAAAAATAGCTATCTTCTTCTGCATATTTCTTTAATTTTTCCATTCTATTATTAATTATAGATACCTGTTCTTTTGCTTCATTTTCTGTAAGATGTGGAAGTCCATTTTTGAATTTATTTAATACATTTTTTTGTAGACTTTGCATATTGCTATCTTTTTCATATATGATTTCAGATTTCCCTATAATTGATTCTGTTGCATTATCTTGTGATTTATATCCTTCTTCAACTTCATTTTGTATTTCACTTATTGTTTTTTCAAAATATTCTATTCTTATACCGTTAATAAAAGTATTTCCTCTTATTAAATGGTTTGGGTTTGAATCATCATAAATAATATGTAAATCTATATCTGAGTTTTGATTATTAAGTCCATGTTTATAACTTCCATAAAATAAAATGCCTAGTACATGTTCATCTTGTAAATAGTTGTTCTTTTTTATGAATTCTTGAATTGTTTCGTGTACTGTCATTTAGTATCTCCCCTTATTATGTTCTGTTCTTCTTAAAGCTCTTCATTTTAATGTTTCCGTATAATCATATCATATTTTTGCTATTTTTTCAATATTTATGTAAATTTATCTGTTGCTAGCGTTTTCTAATTTATGGCTAAATTAGCCACTTCAAAAATTTATATTATAGCTTCTTTGAGACTCCTTTATGATAATGATACTGTAAATAGTAGATTTTAAAAAAAGTTGATTCTCTTTTAAAATTATTATTATTTATTTTTACTTTGAGTTGCGTATCTTTAAAAATAGATTGCTATAAATTTAAAAAATAGTATTAGATAAAGCTATGAGATTTTTTGCTTTATCTAATACTTTTTTTAATTAAAATTTACTTATTGCAAACTAAATTTTATCACTTGAACCGAAAACATCTTTCATTTTGTGTGCTACTGTTTCTTTTATCAATTCTCTTGCATTTCCTAAATATTTTCTTGGGTCAAATACATTTGGGTTTTCTGCAAATGTTTTTCTAATTCCTGCTGTCATTGCAAGTCTTAAATCTGTATCAACATTTATTTTAGAAACTCCTGAAACGCTTGCTTCATGTAACATTTCATCTGGAACACCTTTAGCACCTGGGATATCTCCTCCATATTTGTTGCACATTTCAACTAATTCTGGAATTACTGTTGATGCACCATGTAATACTATTGGTGTATTTGGTATTCTTTGTTTAATTTCTTTTAATATATCAAATCTTAATTTTGCTTCTCCTTTGAATTTATATGCTCCGTGACTTGTTCCTATAGCGATTGCTAAAGAATCACATCCTGTTCTTTTTACAAATTCTTCTGCTTGTGCAGGGTCTGTATACATTGCATCAGATGCTGCTACATTTACATCATCTTCTATTCCTGCTAATTTTCCAAGTTCTGCTTCTACTACTACTCCTTTACTGTGAGCATATTCAACAACTTTTTTTGTTAATTCTACATTTTCTTCAAAATCGTACTTTGAACCATCTATCATTACTGATGTAAATCCATTATCAATACACATTTTTGCTGTTTCAAAATCAGGACCATGGTCTAAGTGTATTGCTACTGGTACTTCTGGATATTCTTCTGTTGCTGCTTCTACCATTTTCATTAAATATCCTATTCTTGCATATTTTATTGCACTTGAAGAAGCTTGTAATATTACTGGTGACTTAGCTTCATGAGCTGCATCCATTATTCCTTGTAATATCTCCATATCATTTATATTAAAAGCTCCTATTGCAAATCCTTCTTTCATAGATTTTTCAAACATTTCCTTTGTTGTTACTAACATATAATTCCTCCATTCTGGTATTATATACCTTTAAAAATTTATTTTTATATTGCTATTTTATTTCTATTTTTGTTATATGTCAAGAAAAAAGGAAGAAATTTTATTCCTTCCCATAATCATAACTTGCACACATAGATTCATCTGCTTTTTTTGTATTGCAATTGTTTGTTGGTTTTACTTCTATTCCTTCTAGATTACACATATTTTGTTCTGCATTATTGTATTTGCAAGTTCCTACTGTGCATTTTATTTTTTGATTTCCTTGCATATATTTTTCCTCACTTTCTTTTTTGTTATATTTTTATTATGTGTTTTTATTTTTTATTTATACTTTGTTCCAAAATTTTTTATATTTTTGAATATTTTTTTGCATTTTGCTTATAATATTAGTGTAAAATATTTAACATATTTTTTTAATTATATTTGTTTTAATTGATTGTTTTTCATGTGTTATATTTTACATTTTATTTCAATATATTTTTCTTCCTGTTTTGGGAATCAAAAAATCAGTTTATTGTTTAAGCTGATTTTTTGAATTTTTTATTGTACCTTTCTTATATAATTTTAGTAATCTGATACAATACATTATCAAAAATAAAACTCCCTTCATAATATATAAAGATATGAAATGAAAGGAGAGCAAAATATGGATTATGAATTGATGATGAATGGAAATGTCAAAATAGGACAAAAAGCTCCAGATTTTACTGCAATTACTACTTTTGGTGAAATAAGTTTAGCTGATTATAGAGGAAAATGGCTTGTACTTTTTTCTCATCCTGGTGATTTTACCCCTGTAAAGTCTTAATCTTTGGATGAATATAAAAAATGCCTGATATTGCCTATAATTTTCGATGTAGATAAGTTAATCAAATTTTGCTTT
>CAJFJM010000032.1 GCA_904384245.1 uncultured Clostridia bacterium | reverse complement strand
CTTATATGCATTTCCTTATCTTACTTTAATATACTGGTATACAAAAATAAAAGTAAACTTTGTACAAATTGCACAAGTTTACTTTTATTTTTTTGGCTGGGCTGGCTAGATTCGAACTAGCGCATGCCAGAGTCAAAGTCTGGTGCCTTACCGCTTGGCTACAGCCCAATATATTAAATTTTTTAAAAAACTGGGGTGGAAGATGGGACTCGAACCCACGGCCTCCAGTGCCACAAACTGGCGCTCTAACCAACTGCGCTACATCCACCATTGGTTTTTGTGCTTCTTGGTTAGCACTCCTATATTTTACAATATATTGTTTCTCTTGTCAACCATTTTTTTAACTTTTTTTAAAAACATCCTTTTTCGCGTCAAATTTCATCATAACCGCAAATATAAAATCAAAAACCATAACAAATGAACCTATAGAATAAACTTAAGTATAACATACAAAACACAACATTTCAAATAATTTGTTGACTTCCACCTCATTCCAATATATAATTATAAAATAATAATTCAAAACATACAAGGAGAAAACCATGAAAGAAAACTATCTAGAAAAACTTGAATTTAATAAAATAGCAGAAATTTTATCTACATTTTGCATCACACATTCAGGAAAAAATATAGCTTTAAACATAGAACCATCAAATATTTCTGATAAAGTAAAACAAACATTAGCAGAAACCAATGAAGCTGTTTCTGTTCTATATAAATGTGGTATACCACCAATTAAAGAAGTGTCAAATAATACAGAAGCTATAATAATACTAGAATCCTATGGAGTTTTATCCGCAAAATTCCTTCTAAATCTTGCAAATATATTTAAAACTTCTGAAGATTTAAAAAAATATTTTTATGTTGATTATATTTTAGATGAAGATTTTCCAATACTTAATAGCCATTTCTCTACCCTATATTCAAACCCATCTATATATGAAACAATTTTCAAAAGTATAATTGATGAAAACACTATTTCTGATGATGCTTCAAAAACATTAAATTCAATTAGAAAAAAAGAAAGATTATTAACAGATGATATAAAATCTAAACTTAATAATTTTATACATTCAGCGAAATTTTCAAAATATATTCAAGAAAGTGTTGTTACCATACGTAATGATAGATATGTAATCCCTGTAAAGGAAGAATACAGAAATGAAATAAAAGGATTTATACATGATATTTCTAGCTCCGGGTCAACAATTTTTATTGAACCAATTTCTATTTTTGAATTAAATAATGAACTTAGTGAGTTAAAAGCAGAAGAAACAATTGAAATAGAAAAAATACTACAAGATTTAACAAAAATTTTTTATCCATATATAACTGAACTTAAGAATGATATAGAACAAATTGCATACATTGATTTTATTTTTGCTAAAGCTAAATATTCTAAATCTATAAATGGAATTACACCTAAAATAAATAATCAGAAGAAAATTATTTTAAATAATGCTAGACATCCTTTACTAAACCAATCAAGTGCTGTTCCTATCTCTTTAACATTAGGTGAAAATTTTAATACATTACTTATTACAGGTCCAAATACTGGTGGTAAAACAGTCACACTAAAAACAGTTGGTTTATTAACATGTATGGCTTGTAGTGGTTTAAACATTCCAGCTGATAGTAGTTCTTCTATATATGTTTTTGAAAAAATTTTTGCAGATATAGGAGATGACCAAAGTATTAGTGATTCATTAAGTACATTTTCTTCACATATGACAAACATTGTAAAAATTGTAAATACTGCAAATGAAAATTCACTTGTCTTAGTAGATGAATTAGGCTCTGGCACAGACCCTATAGAAGGTGCTGCTCTTGCTATTAGCATTTTAGAATATCTAAAAAATTTAAAAACATTAACAATAGCAACTACTCATTATCAAGAATTAAAAAAATATGCACTAGTTACACCTGAATTTGAAAATGCATCTGTCGAATTTGATATTGATACTTTAAGCCCTACTTATAGATTACTAATAGGTGTTCCTGGTAAAAGTAATGCTTTTGATATTAGTAAAAAATTAGGACTAAATAACCAAATTATAGAAAATGCAAAAAATACTTTAAATAAAAAAGATATTGATTTTGAAGAAATATTAAAAAACATTTATGATGATAAATCTACTATAGAAAAAGAAAAAATAGAAATTAGTAATGAATTGCAAAAGGTTTCTAACTTAAGAAAATCTCTAGAAAATGCATTTTCGCAATCTGAAGAAAAGTCTAAAAAACTTATTCAAGATGCAAAACTTGAAGCCAGAAATATTTTACTACAAGCAAAAGATGATGCTAGCAATATTATAAAAGAAATGAATTCTATAAAAAATCAAGCTGATTCTAATAAAGAATTAAATAATTATAGAAATGAATTAAACGAAAAAATTAAAAATATTAAAATAATCTCTTCTGAAAATAGCAATGATAAAAACAGTAGTGATCATACTAATAATACAAATATTTCAAAAGATAAATTTTTACCAAATACAAAAGTCTTTGTAACAAGTTTAAATCAAGAAGGAACCATATTATCACATGTTTCTAAATCTAATGATGTACTTGTGCAAATTGGTAATATTAAAATGAATCTTCCTATAACTGTTTTAAAGCCAATCACTAAAAGTAAAGAAAATGCTCCAAAAAGTAATGTTAGCTTTTCTTCTATCTCTAAATCTAGAACAGCTAATACAGAAATAAATGTTATTGGAATGAATATTGAAGAAGCTACATTTGTTATTGATAAATTTTTAGATGACTCTAGTTTAGCCAAATTAAATACTGTTAGAATTGTACATGGTAAAGGAACAGGAAAACTCCGTGATGGCATTCATAAATTTTTAAAAAAGAATCCTCATGTTAAATCTTTTAGAATGGGAACTTTTGGTGAAGGTGAAATGGGAGTTACTGTAGTTGAGTTAAAATAAGGTTTACTGTATAAAATGTCAACTTTTCTTATACAATAAGAAAATTAGCAAAGTTATACTAGCATGGCTCACTCAGGTATTTTTAAAGAATACTTTTTTCGTTATATAGAAAAAATCCAAAAAAGAGATGGAAATAAATTTCTTCTCTTCCACCTCTTTTTTGAATTTCTAATAAATGTAGAAAATCTGCCAATTATCCAGATTTACAATTCAAGAAAATTATACATACATCTCTAATTACAGCTCTATTTCTATCTTCTTATTTCCACCTAAATCTAATTTATGATATTCTACATTACAATTATCAAACAACTTTCTTGAAGCAATATTATTTTCAGAATTAGCATATTTATCAGATAAATAAATCACTTCTTTTATTCCAGATTGAATTATTATTTTAGCACATTCATTACATGGAAATAAATCTACATATATTTTAGCATCTTCTAAATCTTTTTTACTTCCTCTATAATTTAATATTGCATTCATTTCAGCATGACATACATAAGGATATTTTGTATTCAAGTTTTCCCCTTCTCTTGCCCATGGAAAATCATCATCATTAAAACCATTTGGTGCGCCATTATATCCTATTGATAAAATTCTATTATCATTACTTACTATACATGCTCCTACTTGTGTTGATGGATCTTTACTCCTCATAGCTGACAATTTTGCTATTGCCATAAAATATTCTTCCCAATTTAAATAATCCTTTCTTTTTTCTCCACTCATTACTTTTACTATATTTTCTCCTTTCTTATTTTTTATATTAAATCTTAATTCAAAAAACTAAATACATTAAAATTACTCTACACTTTTCAAACTACCAATCATATCTATTTTCTTCAATGCAAAATATGTTACTATATTTACAATTATTGTAAAAAATACAGTTATTAGTATTGAATACAAATAACTCAATGGATCTATTATTTTTACAAATCTTAACATATCAATTTCACAAGTTCCTATTATATAAAAGTTTAAGAAATATCCTCCAACTAATCCAAACAATATACCAATTGCTGTTAAAATAGTTGTTTCTCTTGATACATATTTATATACTTCTTTATCATAAAAACCTAAAACCTTTATTGTTGCAAGTTCCCTTATTCTTTCACTTATATTTACATTTGATAAATTATATAATACTACAAATGCTAGTAGTCCTGCAGATATAATTAGTATAACTACAACATAATTTAAAGAATTCATTGTGTCATCTAATGTTCTCATTATACTAGAAGTTAATGAAACTGTAGAAACTTCATTTTTATTTACCAATTCTTTAGATATCTCTTCTTCTTGTTCTTCTGATAAATTATTATCTTTTAATAATAAAACATTTGTAGAATACTCTTCTCCATATAAATTTTCATAATATTCTTTTGACATGTATACATAATGTGAAATATAATTTTCTGCTATTTTTGAAACTTTTACTTCTTTTTCTATATCATTTGTATCTTTTATTGTAATTGTATCTCCTTCTTTTGCACCTATCAATTCTGCTAATTTATCTGTAATAACTACTCCATCTTTACATTCTTCATCTAAATTTATTTCATCCTCTGTTTTTAAAGTTTTAAGATTTATTACCTTTTTCATCTCTTCTGAATCTTTAGGAACTATTATTTGTACATCTTCTCCGTGAATCTTTACTTGCTGTTCCTGAAACTATATAATTTTCTGTTACCTCTTGAACTCCTTCTTTAGATTTTAGTTCATCTATAAGACTTTGTTTTTGAGTATCTTCTAAACTAGATTTTATTGCAATTTGCATATCATAAGTAAATATTTTTTCATATTGATATGGCAATATTTTAGAAATTGAATCTTTTAAACCAAAGCCTGCTAATATTAAAGATGTACATCCAAATATTCCTATTATTGTCATTAAAAATCTTTTCTTATACCTAAAAATATTTCTTATTGTAACTTTTCTTGAAAAATTAAGTCTTTTCCATATTGGTGTTATTCTTTCTAATAATACTCTTTTTCCTATTTTTGGAGCTTTTGGTCTTAGCAATATTGCAGGAGAATGTCTTGCTTCTTTTAAAATAGAATATAATGTTGCACCTACTATACAAATATACATTAAATCAAGCCCTATAGTTGCATTTTCATAATTAAATGATATTGATATACTTGGCATTGTATACATCATCTCATACATATCCCATATTACTCTTGGTAATAATTGAAATCCTATATTCATCCCTATTACTCCACCAATAACACATGCTAAACTTGAATATATAATGTATTTTAATGAAATATGAAATTTATTATATCCTAATGCTTTTAATGTTCCTATTTCTTGTCTTTCTTCTTCTACCATTCTAGTCATTGATGTTAATGACACAAGTATTGCTATAGCAAAAAATACAATTGGGAAAACCATACTTAAATTTTCTATACTTTTTGTATCTTGTATAAAACTACTATAACCTGAATTTTGATTTCTATCTAATATATACCATACTGGATTTTCTATTTTTGCTACTTCTTCTTTAGCATCTATAAGTTTTCCTTCTGCTTCTTGTATTTTTTGATTAAATTCTTCTTTTTTAGTATTTAATTCTTCTTCTGTTTTTTGTAATTCTGCTTTTGATGATTCAATTTGAGCTTTTGCATTTGCTATTTGTTTATTTGTAGAAGTTTTAGTGTTTTTTAAATTTGTTTCCTGTGCTTGAATTTGCTTTTCAGCTGAGTCCAACTGTGCTTTTGCAGTCTCTAGTTCTGCTTTTCCTGATGAAATTTGATTTTCTATTTGTGTAATTCCATTTTCTAATTCTGTTTTTACAGGAGCTAATCTTGCTTGATTACTTTCAATTTCTGTTTTAGCTTTTTCTAAAATTTGTATTTCTTGCTCGGTTAATGTAGTATCTTTTAACTTCTCTAAAACTTGATTATACTGTGTATTCAATTCACTAAGTTTTTGGTTCAATGTATCTAAACTAATTTGTAATTGCTCTTTCTGACTTTCTGCTTGATTAAACCCTTCTTCTGCCTGTGCCTTTTTTGTATTATATTCTTCTTTATTTGTTTGTAATGTTTGTTTTGCTGAATTAATTTGAGCTTGAGCGCTAGCAAATTGTGAATTTGCATTTCGTTCTTGTGTTAAAATCTCTTTTTCATAATTTTCTATTTCTTTTTTTCCATTCTGAATTTGAGTTTCTGCATCATTTATTTGAGCTTCTCCATTTTGTTTTTCTTCATTAAGCTCCTTTTCTGCATCTTCTATTTTTTTGTTTGCATCATTTATTAAGCTATTATATCTTGCTTGTTGTCTTTCTTCTTTAATTTCTTCTATTTTTTCTTTAGTTTCTTCTACATATTTTTCATACTTATTACTTGATGTTTCATATTTATTGCTATTTTCTAATGTTGCATATATTTCTGTATATACACTTGAATTTATGTTACTTTTTGTAACATAAATATATGAATTTATCTGTCCTGAACCTAGTTTGGTTGTTCCTCTTTCTCTTGATATATATAGTGGGCTATCTATTGTTCCTACTATTTTTAATGTTTTATTTTTTAAATATTCTTGAGTATTTTCATCTTGGTCCGCTATTTCATCCTCTTCTGGTTCTATTTCAATTGTGTCTCCTATTTTTTTATTTGTAGTTAATAAAAAATTCGGTTCGACTACACATTCATTATCATTTTGTGGAAGATTTCCTGAAACTAATTTAGGTTTATTTACATCATCAATACATAATATTTTTGTAACTAATTCTTTTTCTTCTAATTTTATTATTCCATCTTTACTATATGTTCCATATACTTCTCCAACATTTTCTATATTAGAAATTGCCTGTATATCATCATCTGTAAGTCCTAAAGTAGAAATAACTTCTATGTCATAAACATTTTGTTCTTTAAAATACTTATCTATTGTATCTAACATATCTGGAGATGTTGCTCTTAAGCCTGCAAAAAATCCCACTCCTAGTAATGCCATCAATAATATTGATATAAATCTTTTATATGTAGTTTTTATTTCTTTAAATGCATCTTTTAATAATGACTTTTTAACTTTATATTTATGTTTTTTTGTTTTATTTTTATGCTTTTTTACATTTGCTTCTTTTTCCAAATCTTTATTTTTTATTTTCTTTAGTTTCTTATCTTTATCTTTCATAAGATATATCACCTCCATAACTACTATAGTATTTTGGTTTCAAAATTCAAACAAACATATCTACCATTCTATTTCTTCTACTGGTTTAGGATTTTCGTTTACTTCTATACTTTCTGCTGTTCCATTTTTAAATCTTATTATTTTATCTGCCATTGGTGCTATTGCTGCATTATGTGTAATAATTAGTACTGTCATTTTTTCTTTTCTTGTTGTATCTTGTAGCAGTTTTAAAATTTGTTTCCCTGTTTTATAATCCAAAGCTCCTGTTGGTTCATCACATAATAATAATTTTGGATTTTTAGCTATTGCTCTTGCTATTGCAACTCTTTGTTGTTCTCCTCCTGATAATTGTGACGGAAAATTCTTTTTTCTATCCTTTAAACCAACTTTTTCTAAGACTTCTTCTGGATCTAATGAATCTTTACATATTTGTGTTGCTAATTCTACATTTTCTATTGCAGTTAAGTTTTGTACTAAATTATAAAATTGAAATACAAAACCTATATCTTCTCTTCTATATTTTATTAAAGCTTTTCCTTTTAATTTAGCAATATTTTTATTATCTACAATAACATCTCCAGAAGTTACAAAATCCATTCCTCCTAATATATTTAATGCTGTTGTTTTACCTGCTCCACTTGGTCCTACAATAACTACTAATTCGCCTTCTTCTATTTGAAAATTTGTATTATCAAGAGCTTTTATTGTGATTTCACCCATTTTGTATTCTTTACATACATTTTTAAATTCAATATATGGCATATAATCACTCTCCTATTTTTATTCAATTTATTATACTTGGATTATATCATATCAATAAAAAAAGTTGAAGTATCTTCAACTTTTTTTAATATAATTGTCTACATATCTTCTTGAATCAATAATTTTGCATAATATTCAGGATTAAATTCTGTATCATATTCTATGTCCCCAAATATTTCTGGCATTTCTTTTTGGAAATATTTTAATAATGGTATCATTATTTGTCTTATTGAAGGATGTACATGATTATTTGCTCTTAAACTAAAAATATGTTTCCATTCTCTTATATTTGCAGTCATTGTATATTCTGCTGCTGTTGAATGTGGCAATACTTCTCTACACATATCTGTTGTTGCACCTAATTTTTTCATTTCAATATAATTTTTTTCTATTTCTTGCATTGTTTTTTGCCATAATTCATATACTTTTTTATCTTCTATATATACTGGATTTATAAATTTAATTTCATTTCCATATTTGTCTTTATCATAACTACAATATCTAGTTGATTCTACAGAAAAACTTGCAAATCTATGTCTAGTTAAATCTTTATATGAACCAATATCACTATATATTCTTACAGTTACTTTTTCATGTTCTAATACTGATTCATGTCCTCTAGTAATACAATTTTTAATTAAATTTTTGTAACTATCTTCTGTTATTTTCCCTTCTGAACGATAACATGTTCTACATGCTCTTTCAATTCTTTTCATAATTTTTGTTCCATCAATTTTTTCTACTTCTACCCATGGTTCTACTATTTTCATATTTCATCTTCCTTTTGTATAAATTTAGGTTTTTATTGGATTTACCTATAAACCTTTATAATTAAAAACTAAATAACTAAATAACTAATTTATTTTAACACCCATTTTGGCACATATTCTTCTTCATGTTCTCCTAATTCTTGTATATAGCCATTTTCTAAATCTATATCATATATGTAATTTGATATTTCTTGATATTCCTCTTTTGTTAATTTTCTATTTAATTTAATATCCTCTTTTGCTTTATATGTAGGAAAATATTGTGCCATTATACTTACCATCGCTTTTTTATCCACATTTTCTTTAATCCATTTTAAAACTTTTTTACTGTTATCTATGTGATTTGGTAATACTAAATGCCTTATTATTACTCCTTTTTTTAAAAGCCCATTTTCACCAAATTGTGGAGCTCCTACCTGTTTAATCATTTCTTTTATGGCTTTTGTTGTTATTTCAAAATAATTTTTAACATTCGAATATTTCTCTCCAAGCTTTGGATAATAATATTTTAAATCTGGTAAATATATATCAACAAAACCTTCTAACATCTGTATAGTTTCTATATTTTCATATCCATTTGTATTATATACTATTGGTAGCTTCAGCCCTTTTTTTCTTGCTATTTTTATTGCTTCTATTATTTGTACTGTAAAACTAGTTGGAGTAACCAAATTTATATTTTCTACATTTTTTTCTTGTTGTTTTATCATGATATCTGCTAATTCTTCTATTGTAAATTCTTTTCCAATTCCTAATTGACTAATTTCATAATTTTGGCAATATATACAATTTAAATTACAATTAGAAAAAAAGATAGTTCCAGAGCCATTTGTACCACTTATACAAGGTTCTTCAAAATTATGTGTTGAATATAGAGCAATTTTTACCTTGTCACTTGATTTACACCTTCCTATCTTTCCATTTAATCTATTTACTTTACACTTATGTGGACATATTTCACATTTTTTTAGTAATTCTAGTTTATTTGTTTTGTTCATTTTATTTTCCTTTTTAATTATTTTCTTTATTATTTTCTTTTTACTTATTGTATTAGCTTTTTAGTTCTTGCTATTTTTATTGGCAATAATTTTTCTTATTTTAAATTTTTTTAAGTCTTTTTAATATAAATATTATCATTACTATTATTTATATATTATGATGAATAACTTACATTTAAACTAAATAAAATGATTTTTTATTATTATCAAATTTCTCCGGACAAAATGGCCTGTCCCTATTGTCCGACTCTTATTACATTCAAATTATCATTCGTACCTTTTTCAAGAGTTATAACTTTCTTTGTATACTTATCTAAATTTGCCTTCACTGTCTCTATAACTTTAGTCTCGCCATCATTATTTTTTAATTCTGATATTCTATCTCCATTTAAATTTTCTAAATATATTGAATAATTTAATTCTTCTTCATTTTTTTGTAATTCTTCTTCTGTTAAACTTTCTACATTTGAATAATCCTCCAAATATTCTACAATCTCTACTGTATAACCATCTTTAGTTTTTTCTATTTTATTTATAAAAAATGAATCTTCTTTATTGTCTAAATTTATTTCAGAGGCAATATATGTATTTGTATTTTCTTGTAATATAAATGCTTGTGTTCCCTCTACTGGAAAATCTTTATTAAATCCTTCTCCAAACATTTCTTTTGCTTTTTCTGTTATTTCTTCTTTTGTAACTTGATATTTATCTAAATTATTTTTCACAACCTCCCAAACCCATTTATCTGGTGCTTGATTTATATTTTCAAATGTTGGAAGTGCTTCATCAGTAACTTCTTTCCACATATATATGTTTGAAATATATTCTTGAATTTTATCTACTTCTTCTGCACTTACATTTCTATTATTTATTTGTTGCTTTTTATATATTAACAATCCTACAAATATTACTAATAATATACAAATAGTTGCTACAAGTTGTTTCACTTATTTGTCGCCCCCATATCTTTTGTTTTTGTTATTCTATCACAAGAAAGTTATTGTTTCAATATTTTTTCATTAAAACTTCAAGTCATATTTGAAATTAAAAGGCAAAAGAAGTAACTAGGTCAGCGTGAAGAGGTATGTATAAAAAATTTTTGTGATTATGAGGTGTTTAGTGTAGGGATTTAAAGCTTCTTAAAAGAAAAATTAGGAGAATCTCAAACCCTTTTGAGAGGTGCCTGATTTTTCTTTTTAGAAGCTTTTAATTCCGGAGCGTAACCCTCATAATCACAAAAATTTTTTATACATACCTCTGGGAGCGGGCAACACACCCAAACTTTGCCTTTTAATTACAAATACGACTTGAAGTTTTAAATAAATTAAATTTTTAAATTCTTAACTTTTGACCAACATATATTAAGTTTTTGTTTTGTATTTGATTTAGTTCAGCTATTTCATTTACTGTCTTATCATACATTAGTGCAATTTGACTAAGTGTATCTCCTGCTTTTACTGTATAAATGCAATGTCCACAATCATGTTCCATTTCATCACTAGTAGTTCCATTAGAATTTCCTACTGTAATTCTTAACACTTGCCCTGGATAAATTAAATTAGGATTTTTTATTCCGTTTAGTGATACTAATTTGTTTACTGTTGTTCCATATCTTAATGCTATTTCACTTAGTGTATCTCCAGATTTTACTATATATTTTTGAGTTCCTGCACTACCTGTATTATTTGCATTGGTATTTGATGCTATTGTTAATATTTGACCAACATATATTAGGTTTGGATTTGCTATTCTATTTTGTGATGCAATTTGATTTACTGTTGTTCCATATCTTAGTGCTATTTCACTTAGTGTGTCTCCTCTTTGTACTGTATACCTAATAGTATTTGTTTGATTTATATTTCCACCAGAACCAGTATTTCCAGAATTTCCGTTATTTGGATCAGTCCCTGCATCTCCCGTATTACTTGTATTTCCTGTATTTTCTATAGGTGCATTATTTTGCAATAATATTTGCTCTGTAAAAATATCTCTATCTACATATCCATTTATTCCATTTATAATTCCTCTATCTGTATATTGAAATCCTACCCAAGTATTCCATTTTCCATTGTCTTGTGGTCTGGTTACTCCATATTCTGCTACCCATAATGGGTACATATTAGCTAATTCTTGACTAAATACAGTTCTCGCTGTATATGAATTACTATATATAACCATTTCTTTTCCTGTTAATTCTTCTACTTTTCTTAAAAATGTAAGTGATATTTCATTTATTTGAGTGGTAGTTAAGTTTCCAAATATTTCAAAATCCATCGCTAATCTACAATCTGCTGTCATTCCAGAAATCGCATTTACAAAATGTTCTGCTTCTAATATTGCTTGCTGATTGTTTCTGGCTCTAACAAAATGGTAAAATCCTATTTTTAAACCATTTGCTCTTGCATTTTGATAGTTTTGATTTAAATATGCATCTGTTATTGTTTGACCCTCTGTTGCTTTTATATATACTACTTCTATTCCTGCTTGTTTAACTTGACTATAATTTATATTTCCTTGATAATTACTAACATCTATTCCTAAATATGTTGTCTGACTTGCTGGTTCTATTGCTTTTACTTTAGATATTGGTATTATGCTAAATATCATGAGTAATAAGGTACATATTGTAGCTATTTTTGAAGTTTTTGTTTTCATTTTTTCACCTCCGTTCATATTGTATAATATGAATGGTTGATTTTTTATGTAACTTTACTTTGAGCTTTGAGGTGTATAAATTTTTTATTGTATAGAAAAAATCGACTTTTTATCTTTGACCCCATATGGATTTTTCCGTATATAATAAGAAAAGTGACCTTTAAAAAGACCCGCGTGAGCTAAGCTTATGTAGTTTCGCTACTTTTCTTATAAGTACACTACTATAAGTTAATTACATGATTAAATTTCAATAAAATATTATTTTAACATTTTTTACCAATATTGATTTTTTTGGAAAAATATGGTATAATTAAAGGATAAACCACAAAGGAGGAAACATAAATGTATGATTTAAAATCATTAAAGAGAAAAATCGAAAAGGAGGGATTACAGGAAACCATTAATTTCCTGCTGTCTGATTCGTTGGACGAACGGGTTAAATCTGACTTGACAAAATGTCATGTCTTCAACGAAAAAGGCTACCTTTGCCTTAGCTTAGTTTGTTCTCTTTAATCAGTGCCTTTCACTGATACAACCAAAGAGCCCCAATCCACCAGATTGAGGCTCTTTGGTATCTTTGTAATCTAAAGTATTATCCATCAATATTCCACTTAAGCAACACCTTAAATAAATCTCCATCTATTGATATTTTAAAACTTCCACCTTGCAATTCTGTTAAGCTCTCTGCAATTGATAACCCAAGTCCACTTCCTTCTGTATATCTTGATTTATCTCCCCTTACAAATCTTTGCATTAACTCATCTGCTGATATATTTAATTTTGTTGCTGAAATATTTTTTATTTCTAATTCTATTTTTTTAGAATCTTTTTGTAATCTAATATATACTCTAGTATTTTCCATTGCATATTTTGTAATATTACTAAATAAATTTTCTACTATTCTGTACATATATCTATTATCTGCCTGAATTATAATTTCTTCTTTTGGTACATCTAAATCAATTTTTAAATTTCTTTTTTGAAATTTATCTTCAAATTCTCCTATTGCTTGATTTAATAATTCTTTTATGTTTATATTTTCAATATTAAGCTTTAAATTTCCTGATGACACTTTAGAAGCTTCTACTAAGTCTTCTATTAGTTTTTTCAATCTTTGTGACTTTTTATCTAAGATTGCTATATATTGTTCAATTTTTGCATTATTTATGTCTTCTTTTTTTAATAAGTCTACATAGTTTATTATTGATGTTAGAGGTGTTTTTATATCATGAGATACATTTGTTATTAGTTCTGTTTTTAATCTTTCTGATTTTAGACTTTGTTCAATTGCATTTGTAAATCCTCCTGCTATATCATTGATATATTTTGCCATCCTTTTTAAAACTCCAACTAATTGTTCTTCATCTAAATGTACATCTGGATTTCCATCATATATATCTTTTAGGGCTTGTTGAATAGCATTTAGTTTTTTACCATATTGTATTAACATATATAATACCCAAAACCAGAATCCCATCAAACACAAGAAACCTAAAAAGCTTCCTAATGTTGAAATTAAAAATATTGATATTAGTAAAAATAATATATATAATATCACTATTTTTTTAGTTATACTACTTTTATCTGTCATTTTTTTGAATACATATTTTATGCTTTTTTTAATCCATTGGTATATTCTATATACTAAAAATGTATGCCAAAATTCTTTTGCTTTTATCCTTTTTATTGTGCTTACAAACAAGACTGCTACACATGTATAACTACCAAGATATCCCAGCAAGAATATTGAACCTAATATTTTTTGTGGTACTTTTGATTCTGTACTTGCTATAACCAAGCTAATTAGCATTCCTACAACAAATATTACTATTGTAAATAAAATTTCATAAGAAAGTCTATCTATCCTATTTAATTCTATTTTATCTTTTCCTTTTTCATGTCCTATTGCTAAACATAAATAAATTATCATTATTATTAAACCTATTGATGTTATTGGTATTAAATATGTTGGTGCATTTGGTGCTTTTTGAAACATATTATATATATTTCTTTGAAGAGCAAAATAATTAGAATAGTTAAAAGCATTCTCATCTAAATAAGTATATACTTTAAACTCTTGCAAATTATCCATAGAAAAATATGAATATGATACTGCTAAATATTTTGCATTATCTTGATTTATTGTTTCTATATTTGTTGTTATGGATTCATTTTCATATTTCCAATAAATTTTTTTATTTGTTATTTCTTCTATTTCTTTTTGATAATCTTTAGATTTTATATTTGTATATAATTCTCCAGTTTGATCATCTATAATTATATAATTTATATAACCATAAATCATTGAGTTATAATAAGAATCTGGTGCTTTATAATATACATTTTTGTCATAATTATCTACTTCAATTTGACTATATCTATAATAGCTATCTTTATTATTTTTTATACTATTTATATAACTTATATAATTTTCTACATATTGAACTTCTGTGACTATTGAATCAAAATACTGCTCTCCAAAACTTTCTGTTTCTATAAAACTTTGTATTGTTCCATCATTATTTGTATTACCATATTGTGCTGTTACAACAGCTCCTGCAATACCTATAACTAGTATAAAGAAAAAAATTGGAATTAACAAATAACATAATACTTTTAATGCTATAGATTCTTTTAAATTCTTCATTTATTACATCCTTTCCATTATGATATATCTTCTATTTTATAACCAATTCCCCAAATTACCTTTAAATATTTAGGCTCTTTAGGATTTATTTCTATTTTTTCTCTTATGTGTCTTATATGTACTGCTATTATATTTTCTGCTCCATAACTTTCTTCATTCCATACATTTTCATATATTTGTAATATTGAAAATACTTTTCCTTTATTTTGCAATAAAAATTTTAATATATTATACTCTGTTGCTGTTAGTTTAATATCTTTTCCGTCAACTGTTACTTTTTTTGTATCATCATCTATTTCTAGGTCTCCTGTTTTTAAAACCTTTTTGTTTTCTTCTTTTGACATATTCCCAAACTCTACATATCTTCTTACATTTGATTTTACTCTTGCTATAAGTTCTAATGGATTAAAAGGTTTTGTTATATAATCATCTGCTCCTGTATCAAGTCCAGATATTTTATCATAATCTTCTGATTTTGCTGATAATAATATTACTGGAATTGTTTTGTTTCTTCTTATTTCTTGTAATGTTTCCATTCCATCTTTTTCTGGCATCATTATGTCTAATATTATTAGATGTATTTCATTTTCTTCTAGCTTTTTTAATGCTTCATTTCCATTGTATGCTTTTATTATGTTGTATCCTTCTCTTTTTAAGTATATTTCTATAGCGTTTACTATTTCTTTGTCATCGTCTACTACTAGTATGTTATACATTTTTTATCACCTCTTATTTATTTTCATTATTATATTAGCATGGTTTTATTAAATTTGTATATAGGTTTTATTAAATTTTTATTAAAATTGTAAAAAAACAGGGAGAGAATAGGAAACAGGGAACAAGGGACGGTCCTTAAAATCCCTCCTATAAGGGAATATGGGGACAGACCTCAGAACAGGGAACAGGGGACGGTCCTTAAAATCCCTCCTACAAGGGAATAT
>CAJFJM010000031.1 GCA_904384245.1 uncultured Clostridia bacterium | reverse complement strand
ATTAATTATACTAGGAAGAATTAAATCTTACAATATCTTAATGTAAATCTTATTTATATGATTTTATACATTAACTAGAAATTACTTTTTTAATTGACGAAGAATTAATTCGCACTTTGACATCTGATTATGTTTTACCATTACAAGACAGGGATGGGAAAGAGATAAATAAGAAAGTGGGTATGAAATTAATTAATCTTGCAATACAAGAAAATGAAGATAAAGAGTTATTAAAGCTTTTAGAAGAATATAAAAAGTATTATAGAAAAATAAAAATTACTGATATAGGAGATAATAGAAATAGTGTTATCCATGGTATTATACATCCAGATTCTTGGAGTAAGGAATCTTTTGAAAACTTGATTCATGATATAGCAAGAATATCTAAATATGCAAGATTCTAAATGACTGCTATTACAACAGTACTTTTATTGCTATAATAGTTATTGCTTCACTCAACATATTATGCAGTAAAAATTTTAAAAGTCTAATCATGTATACTTAAAGTGTGATAATTGTGCTTTAGAGGAATGTTTCATCATAACATATAATTATTCAATACAGCAAAGAATTATAGCAAACAAACCTTTAAAGGCTATTAAAATATGTATAGAGAAAATACAAGAAAAAGAATTAATTGAAGGCAAAAATAGAAAGCAAAATGGAAAAAGGATAGTTTTGAGGCGAGAATTAACTCGCCTTTTAAAGTGCAATTTTATATTTTTAAAGTGCAAAATTTGCACTTTAAAATAAAACATTAATCTCCAAAACATCCACCAATTAATTCAACTCCATCACAAAATCCATTCCTATAATACTTCTCATTCCAATAACAAATATAATCCATAAAATTCTTATCAAGTCTATCTAATTGATTTCTTACATATTTTTGATTCTGTTTAGGAACATTCTTTAAAATATTTTCAGCAATCTCATCAAAATAAATATAATGTTTTCTATCTTCTTTAGTAAGTGTGCCTAAAACCATTTCCTCTCTAAAATCTAACCAATCTTTCAAAATATCATCATTAACTTCTCTAAAATTATTCATAATCTAAATCCTCCAAAATTAAAATTTTTATTAATAAAATATTCTTTACAAGAGCCTAAACTCTAAGAACAAATGTACTACACCCCTTGGGTAAAAATTGGGTAAAAACTTCTCAAAAAATGCCCTAAAAATGCACAAATGTTCTACAATGTAAAACTCTTGTAAATACTGAAATACCAACAAAAACTCTAATTTCCACAAACTAACAAAAACTGGTCAAACCTCGCTCATAACCCGAAGGTCACAGCAACATCAAAAAATCAATCCTAAAAAATCCCCAAAAATCCCCCACAAACAAAATAATATGCTACAATAATCCCCAAATCCCCAACACACACCTCCTAAAGAAAAAAGTCACCAAAACATGAAAACAATAATAATCTATTCCACCAAAACCGAAACCACAAAAAAATGTGCAAATATACTAGCCCAAAACCTAAAAAACGCAACAACAGCAAACATCAACACCATACAAAATGAAAACATACAAAACTTTATAAACATATGTAAAAACTCAAACAAATAAAACAAACAAATTAAACAAACGAATAAAAACAAAAATCAAACAATCAAACAAAACAAGCAAATAGGCAAATCTCACAAAGATTTGTCGAATTTTGCGATGAAAAATTCTTTACAAACATAAAAAAGAGTGATAATATATTAACATAAGATGTTAGAAAAGATATATATATATCAAATCTTAAATATTTTTTCGAAAAAATTTATTTCTAAAAATAATTCTAAAAAATCAAAAAAGAATTATAAAAATCCCAAAACAATCAAAAACAAAAAAATCAAAACACAAAAGATAAAAGTCAAATAAAAAAACAAAATAATATAAAAAAAAGAAAGGAGAAAAATTTGAAACAAAATAAAACACTAAAAATAACACTAATAATAGCAATAATGTTATTATTCAACATATCAACATTTATAACATCAAGCAAAACCCAAGCCACAACATCAGAAAAATACGATCTCCAAGCAATAGGAGGATCTGTAACACTATTAAAATACCAAGGAGAGCCAATAACATCTTTCTATGTAGGATATGCAGGAAAAATATACAATTATCCAGCTTACTGTCTAGACAAAAACAAAGAATTCATAACAAACAAGCTCTCATACTCTGTAACCAAAAAAGGAGAAATCAATGATACAATTCTATGGAGATACATAGTAAATGGCTATCCATATAAAAGTTCAAGTGAATTAGGATGCATAGGAAGAGACGAAGCATATGTAGCCACACAACAAGCAATATATTGCTACATATATAACCAAAAAATAGAAGATTATGAACCAATTGGAGAAGCGGGAGAAAGAACCATACAAGCAATGAAAAACATCATAAAAAATGCACAAAGCTCAGAAGAAACACCTATTTCACAAGCAATTAAAATAAACAAAACAAATTCAGAATTCAAGCAAGATAGCATAGAACCAGAATTTATATCCCAAACATATCAAGTAACATCAACTCTTCCAATGGAAAGCTATAAGGTCATAATAGAAGGAATAAAAGAAGAAGAAAAATCAAAATTTAAAATCACAGATACAAACAACAACCCAAAAACAGAATTCAAACAAAATGAAGAATTCAAAGTATTATTACCAATAGAAGAAATGAAAAAATCATCAAATTTTAAAATAACTATACAAGCAAAAATACAAGCAAAACCAGTAATCTATGCAATACCAGAACAAGATTTTTATCAAGATTTTGCTATACCAGGAACAATAACAGAAGAAATCATAAACAAAACTACAGACGAACCATACCCAGAAAACAAAACAACAATCAAAATAATAAAACAAGATAAAGAAACTAAAGAAAGTATCGAAGGAGCAGAATTTGAAATATTAGACTCCAATAAAAACATAATATATAAAAACTTAAAAACAAACATAAAAGGAGAAATAATTCAAAATAATATAACACCAGGTACATACTACATAAGAGAAACAAAAGCTAAAGACGGATACATTTTATCGTCAGAACTAATAAAAATTACAGTAGATTTAAATCAAACCATAGAAGTAAAATTCTATAATTCAAAAGAAAAACCCCCAGAAATAAAAACAAACGAAAGTAAATCAGAAAAGAAATTACCTGTAACAGGTATGTAAAATATATAAAAGTACAAAAAAATAAAAAAGATACAACAAACAGTATCAGAAAGGAGAACATGTTAGCAATAACCAAAAGTATTGCATTACAAGGATTAGAAGGCTACCTAATATCCATTCAAGTAGACATATCAGCAGGAATGCCATATTTTGAAATAGTCCGGCCTACCAGACACAAGTGTCAGAGAATCAAGAGAAAGAGTAAAAACAGCAATAAAAAACTCAGGAGTAGAATTCTTAAGCAGAAAAATAGTAATAAATCTAGCACCAGCAAACACAAGAAAAGAAGGATCAAGCCTAGACCTAGCAATAGCAGTAGGAATTCTAACAGCAAGTGGATATATAGAAAATAGTGAAGAAATATTTGAACACACAATATTCACAGGAGAACTATCACTAGATGGCAAAATAGAAAAAATAAATGGAATTTTACCAATATGTATAGAAGCAAAAAAATTAGGAATAAAAAGAATAATACTCCCAAAAGAAAACGCGCGGAGAAGCATCATATATATCAAATCTAGAAATCATACCAGTAGAAACTCTAGAAGAAGTAATGCAATATCTAAACAAAGAAAAAGAAATAAAATCAGAAAAAAATAGAAATCTACTAAAAGAAGAAAAAAACCAATACACAGCAGACTTTTCAGATGTAAAAGGACAAGAAAATGTAAAAAGAGCGCTAGAAATATCAGCAGCAGGAGGACATAACTGTCTACTAATACGGAACACCAGGCTCAGGAAAAACAATGCTAGCAAGAAGATTACCAAGTATATTACCAGAACTAACATTTAATGAAGCATTAGAAATAAGCAAAATATATAGTATAGTAGGATTAACATCAAAAGAAACACCGTTAATTCTAAAAAGACCATTCAGAAGTCCACATCATACAATAACACCAGTATCATTAGTAGGAGGAGGAAAAAATCCCAAACCAGGAGAAATAAGTCTAGCACACTATGGAGTCCTATTTTTAGACGAATTACCAGAATTTAATAAAAGCACATTAGAAGTCTTAAGAGGACCACTAGAAGACAGAGTAGTAACAATAAGTAGACTAAATTCAAGTACAACATATCCATGTAACTTCATGCTAATTGCAAGCATGAATCCTTGTCCATGCGGATACTATGGCTCAAAAGACAAACAATGTTGTTGCAAGCCAGACCAAATAAAAAAATACAGAAACAAAATAAGTGGACCACTATTAGACAGAATAGACTTACACATAGAAGTAAGTGGTGTAGAATACGCAAAACTCCAAAATAACCAAAAAGAAGAAAGTTCAGAAGCTATAAGAAAAAGAGTCAATAAAGCAAGAAAAATACAAATAGAAAGATATAAAAAATATGGAATATATTCAAATGCAGAATTAACACAAAATCTAATAGAAAAATATTGTAAATTAAATTCAGAATGCAAAAAAATATTAGAAATATCATTTGAAAAATTAGGATTAAGTGCAAGAGCATATAGCAGAATACTAAAAGTAGCAAGAACAATAGCAGATTTAGAAGGAAAAAAAGAAATAGCACAAGACCACTTAGCAGAAGCTATACAATATAGAAGTTTAGACAGAAAATATTGGGAATATAGCAATACTAATTAGAAAGAACAAAAGAAGGAAAAATAACTTTAAAAAGATGTCAAAAACAGCATATGAATAAAAAACAATAGAAGATAAAATATAAAAAGAAAACGCGAGCAAAATTGGAAATAACAATACTAATAAAAAACAACAAACAGAAAAAGAAAAATATTTTAATAGAAAATCAATAAACACATTAAATTGAAAAGACAATGGAGGAATAAATTGGAAAAAATAACAATAGAAGATGAATATTACCCAGAACGCTTAAAAAATATAGAAAACCCACCCAAAATCCTTTATCTAGAAGGAAACAAAGAACTACTAAAAACAAATATTATATCAATAGTAGGAACAAGGACATGCTCCCAAAAAGGAAAAGAATTAACACAAAAATTCACCCAAAAATTAGTAAAACAAAATATAACAATAGCAAGTGGATTAGCAAAAGGAATAGACACAATAGCACATATTTCAACTTTACAAAACAAAGGAAAAACAATAGCAGTATTAGGAGATGGATTAAACAAAATATTTCCAAAAGAAAATATTGATTTGTATAGAAAAATAATAGAGAACAATGGGTTAGTAATTAGTGAATATGAACCAGAAGAAGAAGCAGATTCACAAAAATTCTTAGAAAGAAATAGAATTGTAAGTGGAATATCATTAGGAATTTTAGTAGTTGAAGCAAAATACAGAAGCGGAACAAGTGTAACAGCAAAAATAGCCAAAGAACAAGGAAGAAAAGTATTTGCAATACCACATGAACTAGGAAATATAAATGGAATAGGAACAAATAGGCTAATAAAAGAAGGAATAGCAACACTAGTAACAACCCCAAATGATATACTAGAAAACATAGAAGAATTAAAACATTTAGCAATAAATGAAAATATAGAAAACTTTAAAGAAAAAAGAAAGAAAAGGACAAAAACATCAAATAATATGAAAAACAAAATAGTACAATCAGCCAAAACCAAAAAAATACAAAAATACAAAAAAGAAAGTAAAAAACTAATTTTCAAAGAAGAATACAAAGAAATATATGAAATCATTTTATACAAAACAAATAACATTGATGAGATATACAAAATAAGCAAAAAAAGTATAGGAGAAGTAAATAGAATTTTGTTAATGCTAGAAGTAGAAGGATATATTAAAAAAGTAGCAGGAGGATATATATGTACATAAAAAAAGAATTAGGAAAAATAGGAGAAGAATTAGCCAAAAAACATCTAGAAGAAGAAAATTATCAAATAATAAAAAGAAATTTTTCATGCAGACAAGGAGAAATAGATATAATAGCAAAAGATAAAATAAAAAATGAATTAGTATTTGCAGAAGTAAAAACAAGAACAAATAATGCATATGGATTACCATCAGAATCAGTAAATGAAAATAAACAAAAACACATATATAAATCAGCAGAATATTATGTTTATAAAAATAATATCAAAAATCAAGCAATAAGATTTGATATAATTGAAATATATGTGGATTTAGCAAACAAAATATATGAAATAAATCATATAAAAAATGCATTTATAAAAAATAAAAAGTGAAAATAAAAAATCAAAATAAAAAGTAAAAACAAAAATGAAAACAAAAAGTGTAAATAAAAGTAAAAAGTGAAAACAAAAAATAAAATAAGAATAACTAATTAGAAGAAATAAAAACTAAAAAAGCAAAAAAATATTCTAACAAAGAAATAGCAGTATGAATAAAACCAAAATGGATACTGCTATTATGAAAAAAACTACAATGAAGATATAAACTAAATATAGTATAACATAATTTAAATGTCGAAATCGCAAGAATTCTGTAAGGTAACATAAAAAAACAAAAAATACATGTACATTCTTAAAAAAATAATATATAATGCAAAAAGTAAAACTTTATTTCTAACAAAAAAAGCTATAAAACAAATAAAAAAGGAGAAAAATATGCATTATATAAATATAAAAGGAAAGCAAATACAAACAATAATAAGAGAATACACAACATCAAATAATCTAAAAATATATTTTAAAGGAAACATTTTAAACATAAGCAAACCAAAAAGAATGACATTTAAAAAATTACAAAAAGTAATAAAAGAAAACGAAAATGAAATATATAATCAATATAATAAAATAATGTCAAACGAAAATGATTACATAAAACACTGGAAAACAGGAGAAAAAATACTATACAAAGGAGAAGAATATAAAATAAGATTAAAAGAAATAGAAACAGACAGAATAAATATTCAAATCAAACCAAATGAGAAAATATTTGAAATAAAAATACCAAAAGGAATAGATGACGAAGATAAAAAAACAAATGTAGATAGAGCAATAAAAAAATTATTCAAGATAAACACAGAAGCTTTAATATATAATAAATTACCATACTGGAGCAAAAAAACAAAGATAGAATACACACAATTCAAAATAGGAGATGCAACAAGCAAATTCCGGAAGTTGTATCCCAAGTAAAAAAATATTACATTTCAGTAATAGGTTAATAATGCTACCAGAAGATAAAGTTGATGCAATAATAGTACATGAGTTATGTCATATAATACATAGTAATCATAATAAAGAATTTTACGAATTAGTAAAAAAATATATTCCAAATTATGATGAAATAAATAAATGGCTTAAAGAAAATAGTAAGGTAATATTGATATAATAAAAAAGGAGGCTAAAACTAGAGCAAGAAATCTACAATTAGTAAGTTCATAGTAATTTAAGAAAAAAAGAACAAAAATATAGCAAAAATTTAATTAAAAGCATCAATAGTCCCCAAAGTATCACCAAGTTGTGTAAAAAAAGCCGAAAGAATAGCAATTTCTTCCGAAGTTTTACCATCAGCAATTTGACAAGCAAGATAAGAAATAAAAAGAACAAATTCACAAGAATTCATAATAAACCACCACATATTTTTTATATAGTTTATTCTAAAAAACATTTAATGTGAATAAATTTAAATAAGAGGTGGGATATGAAAAATAAAAAAATTTTAAACTATCAAATAATAACAATCATAATAAGCATTATTTTAGGAACATTACTACATTTTACATATGAATGGACAGGGGAAAACAAAATAATAGGAATATTTAGTGCAACAAATGAAAGCGTATGGGAACACCTAAAATTAACATTTTTCCCAATGCTGATATTTGCAATAATAGGATATTTCTATTTAAGAAAAGAAGCAAATAATTATATAGAAGCAAAATCTATAGGAATATTCACAAGCATTTTATTCACAGTAACAACATTTTACACATACACAGGAATACTAGGTATAAATTTTCTACTAGTTGACATTTTAATATTCATACTAAGTATAATAGCAGGAGAATACACATCATACAAACTAATGACAATAGAAAATCAATCAACAAAATTAAGTAAAATACTTGCACTACTAATAATATTATTCTTTTTAATATGCTTTATAGTGTTCACATTTAATGCCCCAAATGTTAATTTATTCAAAGGATAAAAATATTTAGTATATTAAAAGATAAGAAAGAATAATAAATAAAAAGATAAGAAAGAACAAGAAAAAATAAGAAATAATAAAAAAGAATAAAATGCTAAAATTTGCTACAACTATAAGAGCAACAATAAAAGATATTAAAAAATAAGAATAAACACATTTATATCTCATAAAAAGAGCTTATAGTTCAAATTCTTAACAACAGAAAACTATAAGCTCATTGCAAAAAAATCAAGCAAAACATTTAAATAAAACCAAAAATAAAACAAAAATAAAACTAAAATAATAAAATAAAAACCAAAATAAATCCAAATTAAAACCCAATAATTTCCCTATAAACATCCATAGCAAAATTATCAGTCATACCAGAAATATAATACAGAATACAACGGCAATAATCAATCTCGCTATTAACATCAAAAATAACCTTATTCTTCAAACCAAGTTCATCCCTATTACCATAATCATAATACTGATAAACAAAACGAAGAAAGCTCTCACTCAAAGTTCTAGAAATTTTAGACAGCTCTTTCAAGTGCACAACAGTATCTTTAAAATCAAAACAAGCCTTCAAAGTATCATAAATCTCATTAAGTACAACATTAAAATATCTAACAGAAGGTTTAATTCTATCGCAAAAATAAATATTATAATAATTAAATCTTTTAACTTTGCTAAGCAATTCAAAAGCCTCTTCAGAAAAAGACAAACCATTTTCTGGACTAGAATTTTTACATAAGTCAGAAACTAAATAATTTATAAGAAAAGTATTATTTATTTTCTGTTCAGTCGAACTAGACAATATTAAATTCAAATCATCCAAATGATTATCCAAAATACCTAAAGTAATAGCATCCTCAATATCACGACCTATATAAGAAATTTTATCAGCAATTTTTACAACACAAGCCTCCCAAGTATAAGGATTATATTCATTAGGATAAGTATAAGTGGACAAATCTATAAATTCATCACGAGGTCTAAGACCATTTTCATCAATTTCACCACAATGAGAAATAATGCCATCTCTAACCCCATAAGTCAAATTCAAATTCTCCTTAAATCTATCTTGATTTTCCAATAATTCAATATTATCAACAAAATCCAAACCATTTTTCTCATGCCAAAAAGCACAATGCAAATCTCTCTTACTAATAGCTGACAAAATACGTTCACCCTCATGACCAAAAGGACTATGACCAATATCATGAGCAACAGCAATAGCTTTAGTAAGCTCTGTATTAAGCCCCAAATAATCAGCAATAGTATAACTAATAGAATCAACATGAGTCACATGTTCTATTCTAGTACAGATATGATCATTTTCAGGAGAAAAGAATACCTGTGTTTTATGCTTTAATCTCCTATAAGCAGTAGAATAAATAACTCGATTATAATCACGTGCAAATTCACTGCGAAAATCATTCTCTCTTTTATATAAAACATCATTTCTACTAATAATATTATTCCAATTAGGATTAGAATAATTAGCAGCCAAATGTTCAAACTTCTTCATATATAAAACCATTCCTTTCTCGTATAAGGCACAAATTAAAAAACCCAGATTCAAAATATTATTCAACTGTACCTCAATATTTTATTACTATATTTTAATACATTTTAAACCTTAAATTTGATAATTTAAAAACTATTAACCACATTTTACTATAAAAGAAAATAAAAGTAAATTAAGTTTACAATGAAAAAATAAAGTAGTATAATAAAAAAGTAGTAAAGGAGGAGAAAAATGTTACACATAATAAAAGACGATTTTGACGAAAGTCCAGAAGACATATTAAACACAATAAATAATATGTTAAACAAAAAAGAAAAAGAAAAAAACGAAAAACAAAATAAAACAGAAAACAAATAAAGGAGAAAAAATATGGGAAAATTATTTGTAATAGATGGAACAGACGGGAGCGGAAAACAAACACAATTAGAAAAATTAAAACAAAGACTAACGCAAGAAAAAATTGAATTTAAAAGTGTAAGTTTTCCAAACTATGAAAGTCCAAGTTCAAGCTTAGTAAAAATATATTTAAATGGAGAATTATCAGAAGATCCAAAAGAAATAAGTCCATATATTGCATCAACATTTTATGCAGCAGATAGATATATAACATTCAAGAAAGAATATGAAGAATACTATAAAAACGGAGGAATTATACTAGCAGACAGATATACAACATCAAATATGGTACATCAAGCAGGAAAAATAAAGGATGACGAAGAAAGAGAAAAATTTTTAAATTGGCTATGGGATTTTGAATTCAATCTATATGGATTACCAATACCAACTGAAGTATTTTTTCTAAACATGCCTACAGAATATGCGTTAAAACTAATGGAAAACAGAAAAAACAAAATAACAAAAGAAGAAAAGAAGGATATACACGAAAGAAATCCAGAACATATGAAAGATGCATATAATGAAGCATGTAAACTATCAAAAAAATATAATTGGAAAGAAATAAAATGTGTAAAAGACGGAAAAATAAGAACAATAGAAGATATACATGAAGAAATATATAAAGAAATAAAATCCAAATTATAATTTATTGTTACAATTAACAATATACAATACATATTCAAGCCTTTTCAAGAAATGATATAAAAAAAGACAGAAAGAAGCAATAAATTTAATTACTAATAATTTACTTAATAACAATATGTATACATATAAAATAGACTAAATTCAAAAGATATATATTAAAGAAAAACAAAGAAAAACAGAGAATAAGTGTAAAAAAATAAGAAAACAAAAGAAAAAATATAAATTAGACCCAAAGAAAACAAAGGAAGTCAAAAACAAAATCACACAAAATTTGGAATAAAAGTAAAAAATAAGTATAATATATATTGATGGTGCATTATTCTAGTCGTACTTAAGTTTATGAGGGTGGGGCTAAAAATCCACTAAAGGGCACATCGTTGAAGTTTCTTGTTTATGCGCGAAATGCCAGTTTTGTGTGTATCCAGGAAGTAAGAGATTAGGGTAGTATGTAATGGCATACATATGATTCCCTGGTTTCGCGGAGGCTTAAATAAAAGTATATGAATCTTTATACATAAAATTTAAGTATAACCTATGTTGAGTGCCAAGACACAAAAAACATAGAGTAGCCTGTCTCGAGTGAATATATTGGGATTAGTTACAGATAGGTAGAATTAGCTTTTGGCCAAATCTATTTTACCAATACTATGAAACTATATTTGCAAAAAAGACTAATAAACTTGTAAAAGTATGTCAAGGAAAACTTCTAGAATGTTTGCTTAAAATCAAATAAGCATAGGAGTCTAGGGATTAAGGTACAGATTTAAGTGGCAATCTGGTATCTATAAAAGTAGATATTTTCCTTAAATGGAAACAGCTATAACAGTAATGTTAAGCGGAAAATAGAGAAATTCGACCAGACCTAAACTGTAAAATTTACTTAGGCTTTTGCCATCTAAACTAAAAAAATAATGAGAGAATCTTGGTATAACTCAAGAATTCTCTCTTTTGTTTATTGTATAGGAAAGTAAAATAAATAGTTTTATTTTCAAAAGAAAGCAATAACAATTTTTATAAATTAAAGAAAGGAAAAAAGAATGAAAGTAAAAGAAGAAAAAGCAAACCCGAGTAAGGAAAATGAAAGTAAAGAAGTAAAAAAAGAAATGAAAAAAGCAATAATGCATGAAAGAGTCAAAACAGAAAAAGAAAACAAAAAAGAAATAAGAGAAGTAAAAGAAAAAATAACAGAAAACAAAAATAAAAAAGAAAAAGAGAAAAAAGAAAACGAAAATATCAAATGGTTTATAGAAGTATTTATAATGACATTCATATTATCAATGATATTTTCATTTATATCAACAAATGGAGTATCAAATTTAAGCCTAATACCAGCAATACTTATTTTAATAGCTGTAATAGCAGTAGGTATTTTATTTGATATTGTAGGTGTAGCAGTAACAGTTGCCAACGAAGACGAATTCCACGCAAAAGCAACAAAGAAAGTACATGGATCAAAAAGTTCAATAAAACTAATCAGAAATGCACCAAGAGTAGCAAATATATGTGCAGACGTTATAGGAGATATATGTGGAGTATTAAGTGGTGCAATAAGTGCACTAATAGCTGTCAAAATAACATCACAATTTGGACTAAATATGGACTTACAATTCTTACTTTCTGCCTTAGTATCAGCAATAACAGTAGGAGGAAAAGCATTAGGAAAAAATATAGCAAACAGTAAATCAACAGAAATAGTACATATAGTCGGAAAAGGACTAAATAAATTTTTTAAATAATGGTCAATCGAGGACAGGTACAAATTAAACATTTTTGATTAGTTTGTACCTGTCCTAAATTGACCAAAAATAAAAAAAGTAATAAAATAGTAAAAAATAGAAATAATAAACCAAGAGGTGATAGAGATTGAAAGCTTTAATAACAGGAGCATCATCAGGAATAGGAAAAGACATGGCAAGAATATTAGCACAAAAAAACTATGAATTAGTATTAGTAGCAAGAGATGTCAAAAAATTAGAAGAAACAAAAAATGAATTAGAAAAAATAACAAAAGTAGAGATTATATCAACAGACCTAAGTAATGAAGAAAATTGCAAAGAATTATATAAAAAAGTACAAAACATTGACATCTTAATAAATAATGCAGGATTTGGAGATTGTGGAAATCTCACAAAAACAAGTTTAGAAAAAGATTTAAATATGATAAAAACAAATATAATTGCATACCACATACTAACAAAACTATATTTAATAGACATGAAAGCAAAAAATCAAGGAAAAATATTAAATGTAGCATCAATAGCAGGATTTATGCCAGGGCCTCTTATGGCAACATATTATGCAACAAAAAATTATGTAGTAAGGCTTTCAGAAGCGATAAGAGAAGAATTAAAAAAAGAAAAATCCAATGTACAAATAAGTATATTATGCCCAGGGCCAGTAGAAACAAATTTTAATAAAGTAGCAAATGTAAAATTCAATTTAAGAGAAGCAAATAGTATGAATGTTGCAAAATATGCAATAAAAAAATTAGAAAAGGGAAAATTTTATATTGTACCAGGAATAGATATAAAAATAGCAAAAATAGGAGCAAAAATAATACCAACAAATATAATTGCTAAATTTGCATATATGGCACAGAAGAAAAAAATAAATGGGAAATAATATTACAAATGATAAGATATTACACGAAGTAAAAAAATAAGAATTAAAAAACAATCATAGTAAACAAAAAATAAAAAAACAGCAATTTTGTTTAATGCAGTAAACAAAATTGTTGACAAAAACTTTTTATATTGGTATACTTAAGTAAGAAAAGAGGAATGTATATGATTATTCGTGAAAGATATTTATCTAAAATACGCCCATTCTATGACCAAGATTTAATTAAAGTTATAATGGGAATTAGACGATGTGGAAAATCAGTTTTATTATTACAAATAATAGATGAATTAAAAGAAAAAGAAATTGAAGAAAAACAAATTATATATATAAATTTTGAAAATGAGGATTATAGCTTTATAAAAAATGATATAGATTTACACAACTTCATTAAAGAAAAAATAACAAATAAAGAAAAATACTATTTATTTTTTGATGAAATTCAAAATGTAAAAGATTGGGAAAAAGCAATAAATTCTTTTAAAGCGACAAAAAATGTCTCTATTTTTATTACGGGATCTAATAGTGATTTATTATCTGGAGAGTTAGCTACACATCTTGCTGGAAGATATGTTAGTTTCAAAATATATCCACTCACTTTTAGTGAAGTATGTAAATTAAAAAAAATAAAAGAAAAAAAAGACATTGAAGATGTTTTTGAGGATTATATAACTTGGGGAGGTATGCCTCAAAGATTTATGTTGACAGATGAAATGCAAACTAAAACATATTTGTCTGATATATATGATTCTATTGTAGTAAAAGATATTATTGCAAGGTATGGAATAAAAGATTTAGATTTATTTAATAGGATAGTTGAATATATTGTTACAACACCTTCACAAAATTTTTCAGCCGAAAGTTTATCAAATTATTTTGTTAATAAAGATAACAGAGAAGTATCTAAAATAACATTGTATAATTATATAGAATACATGACAAAAGCAATGCTAATAAATAAGGCAGATAGATACGATATAAGAGGCAAGAGGATATTGAACGGAAAATATAAATACTATTTAACAGATTTAGGATTAGGTCAGATAAAAAATATAGGTAAAAGACAACAATTAGGTGCATATTTAGAAAATATTGTATATAATGAATTAGTATCTCGTGGATATGATGTAAAAATTGGAAATCTGGAAAAAGCAGAGGTAGATTTTATAGCAACTAGATTTAAAGAAAAAATATATATTCAAGTTGCATATATATTAGCAGATGATTCTGTTATAGATAGAGAATTTGGAGCATATAAGAGTATTGAAGATAATTATCCTAAATATGTTTTAACAATGGATAAACATGATTTTTCACAAGAAGGAATTATTCATAAGAATGTAATAGATTGGTTGTTAGAAGAAAATTAAAAACAAGAGATAAAATTAAATATACACAAATTAGATAAAAAAGCAAGATAAAAGAAGCAGAAGTTTTTTATAATATAAATAAAAAGATTTTTAAAAAGTAAGCAAAAAATAAATTTAATAAACAAAATAAAAAATCTAAAGTGTTTATAATTAGGCAGTTAAAAATATATTTAAATATATTTTTAACTACCTCAATCTATAATTAAGTATAATTTTTACATAACCAAAATTTAATAATATATTCTAATATATTACAATTTCCCAATAGCAGTCTTAATTGTCAAAACAGAATTTTCCAATTGCTCAACTTCAAATTTTTCTAAATCAATAACATTAGATTGAACAATCCCATTTCTACCAATAATAGAAGGAGTACTAATAAAAATTCCATATTTATCAATATAAGAAGAAACAGGCAAAATATAATTTTCATCATACAAAATAGCACGAGTAATACGAGAAAGGCTAGAAGCAATACCATAAGCTGTAAAACCTTGAGACTTACAAACAGTAAAACCAGCCTTTTTAACTTTATCAGAAATAGATTCCATTGTAGATTCAGGAATTTTTTCTAAATTAACAGTAGACCAAGGTATAAACTGACTATCACCATGTTCACCCAAAACATAACCTGTAACTTCATTTATCTTTTTATGATACTCCTCAGAAAGAACAAACCTCAAGCGAGCAGTATCAAGCAAAGTACCAGAACCAATTACTTTTTGAGGACTGCAATTTGCATATTTCCAAGTAACATAAGTCATTACATCTAAAGGATTACTAGCAATTAAATAAATACCAGAAAAACCACTCTTACTAATAGAAGGAATAATATCTTTAAAAATAGAATTAGCCTTAAATAAATCTTCCATACGAGAAGATTTTAATCCGTTTTGAGCAGGACCAGCAGTAATACATACAATATCTGCATCCTTGCAATCAGAATAATCTCCCATAGAAACAAGAGCAGAATTATTTAAATTAAAAACACTATGGTTTAAATCTAAAACTTTTCCATACAATTTTTCTTTATCAATATCTATTAAAACTAAAGAATCAATACCTAAGATTTGATTTAACAAAGAATAGCAATAAGCCATTCCAACATTACCACAACCAACAACAACAATTTTACTCATATTTTATCGACCTTCCTTTGTAAAAAATTAAAATTCAAAATACAAATCGTAAAAATTATATATCAAATAAAATAAAAAATAAAGAAAAACAAACAAATATATAAAAAATATTCTTGAACGTCAATTAAAAAAGTAATTTCTAGTTAATGTATAAAATCATATAAATAAGATTTACATTAAGATATTGTAAGATTTAATTCTTCCTAGTATAATTAAT
>CAJFJM010000030.1 GCA_904384245.1 uncultured Clostridia bacterium | reverse complement strand
TTACTATTATACATCAAAAAAACCACATACTCAAATTGTAGGTGGTTTTCATTTATTGTGGTATATTCAAAAATATATGAGGGTCTGCTAATATTAGTAGTATAATTATTGTAATTGTTAGAGCTAGTATTGTTATTCCTTTTTCTTTTGGTAAGTTTAAATCTTTCATTTTTTCCAATCCTTTCTTTAGTTTTTTCTTTAAGTAGGTTACTTAAAGAATTTTTTAATCTTATAAAAGAGTTGAAAACAATATGTTTTAAGGATATTCTTATGTTTTTTTGAAATAAATGTTGATATAAAAAATATTTTTTAAAATCTCTTATAATACTTGATTTTAAAGTTATTTATTGATAAAATTTACTATAGAAAAGTTCTTTAAGTAACCTACTTAAAGAACTTTTTTCTGCTTTTTTAATTTTTTTATTGCACTTTAATGATATTTTTATTTTTTGTGAACGAAATGGCGTGTCCCTAATGTTCACTTTTTATTTATATTGATTATCTATTTCTTTTAAAATTACATCATGTGCACTACCTTCTTGAATACTTACATCAGACACAAGTGTTAATCTTGCTTTTTCATGGAATTCTGGAATTGTTACACTTCCACAGTTGCACATTGTTGATTTAATTTTTGCTACAGTTATAGCTAAGTTATCTTTTAGTTTTCCTGCATATGGGATATATGAGTCAACACCTTCTTCAAATGAAAGTTTTTTGTCTCCTCCCATATCATATCTTTGCCAATTTCTTGCTCTATTTGAACCTTCTCCCCAGTATTCTTTTACATATCCATTTCCTTTTTTTACTACTCTTGTTGGGCTTTCGTCAAATCTTGCAAAATATCTTCCCATCATTACAAAATCTGCTCCTAGTGCTAATGCTATTGTAATGTGATGGTCATGAACTATTCCTCCATCTGAACAAATTGGGATATAGATTCCTGTTTCTTCAAAATATTCATCACGTGCTGATACTACATCTATTAAAGCTGATGCTTGTCCTCTTCCTATTCCTTTTGTTTCACGGGTGATACAAATTGAACCTCCTCCTACACCAACTTTTATAAAGTCTGCTCCTGCTTCTGCTAAATATCTAAATCCTTCTCTGTCTACTACATTTCCTGCTCCTATCTTTACATTGTCTCCATATTTTGCTCTTACATAGTCTATTGTATTTTTTTGCCATACTGAATATCCGTCTGATGAGTCCATACAAATTAAGTCTACACCTGCATCTACTAATGCTGGAATTCTTTCTTCATAGTCTCTTGTGTTTATTCCAGCTCCTACTATATATCTTTTGTTTTCGTCTAATAGTGAGTTTGGATTATTTTTTCTTTCTTCATAATCTTTTCTGAATACAAGATATTTTAAATTTCCTTCTTCTGTTAATATTGGTAGACATGCAATTTTATTTTCCCATATGATATCATTTGCTTCTGATAGTGATATTCCTTCATTTGCCCATACTGCTTTTTCCTTTGATGTCATAAAATTGTCAATTGGAGCCTCCATGTCATCTCTTGATATACGATAATCTTTATCTGTTACTAATCCTAAAAATTTTCCATTTGCAGTTCCATCTTCTGTAATCATTACAGTTGAATGTCCTGTTTCTTCAATTAGTTCTAATACTTTTTTTAGAGGTGTTCCTGATTTTACATTTGAATCACTTATTATAAAACCTGCTTTATGTTTTTTTACATGTCTTACCATTTCTGCTTGTGATTCTATTGATTGTGAACCATAGATAAATGCAACACCTCCTTCACGTGCTAATGCTATCCCCATTTCTTCTCCTGAAACTGATTGCATTATTGCAGATACCATTGGTACATTTGCATAATATTTTGCTTCTTCTCCTTTTTTGAATTTTACAAGTGGTGTTTTTAATGATACTTTGCTTGGTATACATCTTTCGTCTGTTAAATTTGGTAATAATAAAAATTCGTTAAATGTTCTTGAGATATCTTCTAAAATCTTTGCCATTTTTTCTCCTCCAATTCTTAATATAAATTAACAAGGCTAGTTTTTTTAGCCTTGTTTTGATGTCCTCATTTTTAGTATAATTAGTATATCATAACATTTGAATTATGTAAATGCTTTTTTTGCTATTTTACTAAATTCATTGTTTCTTTTGCTATCATCAATTCTTCATTAGTTGGTATTACATACATTTTTATACTTGAATCTTCTGTTGATATAACTTTTTCTTCTCCTCTTATTTGGTTTGCTTCATTATCTAGTTTTACTCCCATAAATGTTAATTTTTCGCAGATTCCTTTTCTTATATTTACTTGGTTTTCTCCAATTCCTCCTGTAAATATAATATAATCTGCTCCATCCATTGCCATTGCATATTTTGTAATATATGAAGCTATTGCATAATTGAATTCTTCTATTGCAATTTTTGCTGATTCATTGCCATTATTTGATTCTTCTTCCATTACTCTAAAATCTGGTGCTAAACCAGAAATTCCCATTAGTCCTGATTTTTTGTTTAATATATCTTCCATTTCTTGTGCTGATAAATTTTCTTTTTTCATTAAATATGTAAGTACTGATGGATCTAAATCTCCACTTCTTGTTACCATTGGTATTCCACCAAGTGGTGTTAATCCCATACTTGTGTCTAATGATTTTCCGTTTTTTACAGCACATATACTTGCACCTTGTCCTAGATGGCATGTTACTATTTTTAGTTCCTCTACTGGTTTATTTTCTATTTCTGCAAGTCTTCTTGATACATACATATGTGATGTACCATGTGCTCCATATTTTCTTACTCCATATTTTTTGTAATATTCATATGGAATTGGATAAATATATTTTTCTTTTGGCATTGTTTGATGAAATGTGGTGTCAAATACTGCTACCATTGGTTTTCCTGGCATTACTTTTCTGCAAGCTTCCATTCCTAAAACTGCTGCTGGGTTATGTAATGGTGCAAATTCGCTACATTCTTTTATTTGTTCTATAACTTTGTCGTCTATAACTGCTGATTGTTTAAATATTTCTCCTCCATGAACTACTCTATGTCCTATTGCATTTATTTCTTCTAAGCTTTCTATTACTTTATATTCTGGATTTGTAAATTGTTCTAATGTAAATTCTATTGCTTCTTTATGGTCATATGCTGATTTTTCTATTTTTACTTTTTTTCCTAATGCTTTATGTGTTATAAATGCTTCTTTTTCTCCTATTCTTTCATATTTTCCAGATGCTAACACCTCATCTGTTTCCATGTTAATTAATTGGTATTTTAGTGATGAACTACCACAGTTTAATACTAAAATTTTCATTTTTTTCTCCTTTCTTTTAGACCTTTTGGGTCAATTTTATTGAATTTTTTTGGTTTGTCTTGCTATCATAAGTTCTTCATTTGTTGGTACTACATATACATCTATTTTTGAATTTGGTGTAGATATTTTTGCTTCTTTGCCTCTTATTTTTTTGTTATACTCTTTATCTATTTCTAATCCTAAGAATTTAAAATATTTGCATATTTCTTCTCTTGTTTCTGGTCCTTTTTCTCCTACTCCTGCTGTAAATGTTATTATATCTACTCCATTCATTGCTACTATGCATTTCGCTATATAACTTGCTGCTAGATAATGGAAATTGTCTAATGCAAGTTTTGCATGATGCCCTCCTGATGCTGCATCTTGCTCTATATCTCTAAAATCCATTGATACCATTGATATTCCATATGCTCCTGATTTTTTGTTTAAAATCTTTTCCATTTCATCAGGAGATAAATTTTCTTTTTTTATTAAATATGTTACTACTGATGGGTCTAAATCTCCACTTCTTGTTCCCATTGATATTCCTCCAAGTGGTGTTAATCCCATACTTGTTTCTACTGATTTTCCATTTTGTATTGCACATATACTTGCACCTTGTCCTAAATGGCAACTTATTATTTTTAGGTCTTTTATGTCTTTACCTGCTAATTCTGCTGTTCTTAATGATACATATTGGTGTGATGTACCATGTGCTCCATATTTTCTTATTCCATATTTTTTATAATATTCATATGGAATTGGATATATGTATCTTTCTTTAGGTAATGTTTGATGGAATGCTGTGTCAAATACTGCTACCATTTTTATGTTTGGTGCTATTTTTTTACATGCTTTCATTCCTTCTACTGCTGCTGGATTATGTAATGGTGCAAGGCTACTACATTTTTCTATTTTTCCTATAACTTCTTCTGTTATAATTACTGGCTCTGAAAAATATTCTCCACCATGTACTACTCTATGTCCTATTCCTCCTAATTCTGATAAATCTTTTATTACTCCATAATGTGGATTAGTTAGTCTTGTTAATACAAATTGTATTGCTTGTTCATGATTTTTTGCATGTCTTTCAAATTTGTGTTTTTCGCCATTAACTGTGTGAGTTAAAAATGAATTTTCTTGGCCTATTCTCTCATAATATCCTTTTGCTAATACTTCTTCTGTTTCCATATCAATTATTTGATATTTTAATGATGAACTTCCTGAGTTTAGTACTAATATTTTCATTTTTTCTCCTTCCATTCTAAAATTTGCACATATAAATTTTGTTGTTGTGCTATGTTTATTTTTATTTTATAGCTTTTTATTAAAGTTTTTTATCTTCCATTGAATCTTGAACCATACATTCTTTTTTCTGCCTTGTCTGATTGTTCCATTCTAGTCTTAAAATCTTTATCATACTTAGCCATATTTTTATTTATATTTTTTATTACTAGATTTAATTCTTCACCTGTAAGTTTTGTTTTATTTCTGAACTCTTCTGGTGTCATGATATAATATCACTCCTTAAAATAAATTTATGTTTTTTTGTAAGGTCCGTCCCCAAAATCCCTCCTAGGAGGGATTTTAAGGACCGTCCCTAAATCCCTGCTTGGACTGCTGTTATTGCTATTACTCCTGCTACATCATCACTACTGCATCCTCTTGATAAGTCATTTACTGGTTTTGCTATTCCTTGGCAAAGTGGTCCATATGCTTCTGCTTTTGCAAATCTTTGGACTAGTTTGTATCCTATATTTCCTGCGTTTAAGTCTGGGAATATTAGAACATTTGCATGTCCTTTTAGTGGACTTCCTTTTGCTTTGAATTCTGCTACTTCTGGAATTATTGCTGCATCTAATTGTAATTCTCCATCTATACATAAATTTGGTTCTTTTTCTTTTACTAGTTTTGTTGCTTGTATTACTTTTTCTGTTAATTCTGAGTGTGCACTTCCATATGTAGAATATGAAAGCATTGCTATTTTTGATTCTTTTCCTATTAGTTGATGAAAACTTTTTGATGATGATATTGCTATTTCTGATAATTGCTCTGCATCTGGATTTTCGTTTAATCCGCAGTCTCCAAATACAAATACTCCATTTTCTCCATAATTACTGTCTGGTACAACCATAACAAAAAAAGCAGAAACTAACTTTGTATTTGGTGCAGTTTTTAGAATTTGTAGTGCTGGTCTTAATGTGTCTGATGTTGAATGTGCAGCTCCTGATACCAATCCGTCTGCTTCTGTTTCTTCATCTTTTACCATTAACATTCCATAATATACTGGGTTTAATACTAATTCTTTTGCTTGCTCTTCTGTCATTCCTTTATGTTTTCTTAAATTATATAATAAATCTACATATCTATCATGATTTTTGTCTGTTGTTGGATTTATTATTTGTGCACCTTCTATTTGTATATTGTTAGCTTTTGCTTTTTCTTTTATTTTTTCTTCATTTCCTACTAAAATTATTTTAGCATATTTTTCTTTTAGTACTTTTTCTGTTGCTTGTAATATTCTTATATCTTCTGCTTCTGGAAGTACTATTGTTTTTAAGTCTTTTCTTGCTCTTTGTTTTATTTCTTCTATGAAATTCATTTTTTGCTCCTTTCTTTTTTTATTCCTTTACCTATTATATAAGTAAATTTAAAAAAGCACAAGTATTTTATTGAAATTCATTTAATACTTGTGCTTACTAATTATTATTTATAACTTTATTATAGCAGAGTAACCTAAAAGGAGTAATTATATAAATTTTTAAAATTTATATAATTACTCCTTTTAGGCGGTTTATTGTAAACGCAAATTGTTAATATTTTCTAATTTATACAATTGCAAATGTTAATTCTCCTTTTGCTGCTATTTTACCATCAACAGTTGCTATTGCTTCTCCTATTCCTATAGGTCCTTTCTTTTTTATTATTTTTACTTCTAGTTTCAATCTATCTCCTGGCACTACTTGTTTTTTGAATCTTAATTTGTCAATTCCTCCAAATAATGCATTTTTCCCTTTATTTTCTTCCATTGAAAGGATTGCAACTGCTCCTGTTTGTGCTAATGATTCTACAATTAGTACTCCTGGCATTATTGGATTTCCAGGAAAATGTCCTTTAAAATAATATTCGTCTTCACTTACATTTTTGTATGCAGTGCAACTTTCTCCTGGTATATATTCTTCTACTTCATCAATCATTAAAAATGGTTCTCTTTGTGGTATTATTTTCTTTATTTCCTCTTTGTTTAACATTGTTTTTCCTTCTTTCTTTAAAAAGCAATCTTTTATGGTTTATTATTTTATTTTAAATAATGGTGTTCCATATTCTACTACATCTTCATTTTTAACACAAACTTCTACTATTTCTCCATCAAATTCAGATTCTATTTCATTCATAAGTTTCATTGCTTCTACTATACATAGAACTTGACCTTTGTGAATTTTATCTCCTACTTTTACATATGGATCTTTGTCTGGTGATGAACTTGCATAAAAAGTTCCTACCATTGGAGATTTTACTACTTTATAATTTTCTTCTACTTTTGTTTCTTTTTCTTCTTTTTCTTTTTCAACTGTTACTAAGCTGTTTTCTTGTTTTGGTTGCACTACTGGAACAGTCATTGGTGCACTTGCTTCTATTACATTTGCTCCAGGGTTTGTTATAATAACTTCTTTTTTTGTATCTTTTGTCATACTAATTTTTATTCCATCTGGAAACTCAATTTCTAGAGAATCTAATTTTGAATTTCCCATATCATCCATTAATTTTTTTATATCTTTGTAATCCATAATTTTTTCTCCTTTCATTTTTTCTTTGATTTTCGTTTTTATTATTTCACAAATTTTAAATAATTTCAAGTGTTTAGTTTTTTCGGATGTTGGGGACACTCCATTTTGTCCGAAACCAATAAGGATATATCTAATCCCGGACAAAATGGAGTGTCCCTAACATCCGAGACAAAATGGAGTGTCCCTATCGTCCGGCTTATTGTCCTGAGAATTTTTTTAGTAGGATTGTGCTATTATGTCCTCCAAATCCTAATGAGTTTGACATTGCATATTTTATGTCTACTTTTCTTCCTTCATTTGGTACTATATCTAAGTCGCATTCTTCGTCTGGTACTTTGTAGTTTATTGTTGCTGGTGCAAATCCTTCTTCTATTGCTTTTGCACATACTATTGCTTCTACTCCTCCTGCTGCTCCAAGTAAGTGTCCTGTATGTCCTTTTGTTGAACTCATCATTACTTTTCTTGCTGCTTCTTCTCCTAATGCTGTTTTTACTGCTTGTGTTTCGCATGAGTCATTTAAATGTGTTGATGTTCCATGGGCATTTATGTATGTAATTTCTTCTGGTTTTACATTTCCTTCTTTCATTGCTATTTTCATGGCTCTTGCTCCACCTTCTCCTCCTGGGGCTGGTGAAGTTATATGGTATGCATCTGATGTTGCTCCATATCCTACCATTTCTGCATATATTTTTGCTCCTCTTGCTAGAGCGTGTTCTAGCTCTTCTAGTACTATTACTCCTGCTCCTTCTCCCATTACAAATCCACTTCTTTCTTTGTCAAATGGGATACTTGCTCTTAATCTGTCTTCTGTTTTTGTTAATGCTTTTATATTTGCAAATCCTGCTATTCCAAGTGGAGTTATTCCTGCTTCTGTTCCTCCTGCTAAAACTACATCTTGATATCCATGTTTTATCATTCTAAAACTTTCTCCTATACAGTGTGTTCCACTTGCACATGCTGTTACCATTGCAATAGATTCTCCTTTTGCTCCTATATCTATTGCTACATTTCCTGTTGCCATATTTGATATTCCCATTGGTATATACATTGGAGATACTCTTTCTGGTCCTTTTACCATGCATTTTCCATGTTCTTTTTCTATTGTTTCTATTCCTCCAATTCCAGATCCTATTATTACTCCTACTTGTTCCATATTTTCTGTTTCTTTATTTAATCCACTATCTTCCCATGCTTCTCTTGCTGCTATCATTGCATATTGTGAAAATTTGTCTAATCTATTTGCTTCTCTTTTGTCAAAATAGTCTTCTGGATTATATCCTTTTACTTCTGCTGCTAATTTTACTT
The DNA here is from genome assembly GCA_904384245.1 of uncultured Clostridia bacterium. Lineage (GTDB taxonomy): Bacteria > Bacillota > Clostridia > TANB77 > CAG-508 > CAG-269. The sequence continues at coordinate 7,859 of CAJFJM010000030.1, read as the reverse complement.
TAAAATCTGTTGTATCAAATTTTGTTATTTTATCGATACCACATTTTCCGTCTTTAATTCCTTGCCAAAATTCTTTTGCATTATTTCCTATTGGAGTTATTGCTCCTAATCCTGTAATTACTACTCTTCTTTCCATTTTTATTCTCCTTACTTTTTATTTTTCATTTTTATTGCAGATAATTAGTTTGTACCAAAAGCTTTTCATTTTCAAGGTCTTTTGTTTTTTATCGTATAGGAAAGATCGACTTTTATCTTTACTCTATATGGATTTTTCCGTATACAACAAGAAAAGTGTCCTTTAAAAAGCCCCTCGCAAGCTAAGCTTATATAGCTTCTCTACTTTTTTATTACATTACCATACCACCATCGATGTTTATAACTTGACCTGTTATATATGAACTTTCATCACTTCCTAAGAAATATATTAAGTTTGCTACTTCTTTTGCTGTTCCCATTCTTTTTAATGGTATTTGATTATGTATGTTTTCTTTTACTGTGTCTGGTAATACAGCTGTCATGTCTGTTTCTATAAATCCTGGTGCTACTGCATTTGCTCTAATATTTCTTGATGCTAGTTCTTTTGCTACACTTTTTGTAAATCCTATAATTCCAGCTTTAGATGCTGAATAGTTTGTTTGACCTGCATTTCCTGCAACTCCTACTACTGATGATAAATTTATTATGCTTCCACTTCTTTTTTTCATCATATATTTTGTTACTGCTTTTGTTACTATATATGTACCTTTTAAATTTACTTCTATTACTTTGTCAAATTCTTCTTCTGACATTCTCATTAGTAAATTGTCTTTTGTTATTCCTGCATTATTTACTAATACATCTATTTTTCCGAATTTTTCTATTGCTTTTTTTACTAATTCTTCTATTTGATTACTATTTGTTACATCTGCTTTTTCTATTATTGTTTCTACGTTTTTTTCTTCAAATTCTTTTTTTAAAGATTCTACATCTGTTTTATCAGATGCATAGTTTATTACTACATTATATCCATTCTCTGCATATTTTAATGCTACTTCTTTTCCTATTCCTCTTGATGCTCCTGTTACAAATACTACTTTTTTTTCTTCCATTTTTTAATCCTTCCTTTCTATTATATATAAATTAAAATAAATATTTTTAGACATTTTTATAATTAAGACAGTAGCTTTGTTACTTTTCTTATTAAACTTAATTTAAATAATTTTCTAAGCTTTCTAAAGAATTTATATTTATTGTGTTTGCTTCTTTATTATCTTTTTTTATAAATCCTGTTAATGTTCTTCCTGGTCCTATTTCAATATATTCTTCTACATTTTCTTCTTGCATCAATTTTATTGCTTTATCAAAACGTACTGGACTAATGATGTGATTTGCTAGAATTTCTTTTATATTATCATTTTCGTTATAATATGTTCCGTCAATATTTTTTATTACTTTACATTTTCCTTTATTGAATTGGATTTTTTCTAATTCTTTTTCATATGCATTTTTTGCTTCTTGTAATTTTGAAGTATGGAATGGTCCACTTGTTTTTAATGGTATTACTCTTTTTGCACCTTCATCTTTTAGTTTTTGCATTGCTTCTTCTACTGCTTCTTTTGTTCCTGAGATTGCTGTTTGTACACTACAATTATAGTTTGCTGGGACAACAAATTTTCCTTTTTCTCTTATTTGACTACATACTTCTTCTATTTTATTTACTTCTAATCCAATTACTGCTGCCATTAGATATTCTTCTTTTGGAATTAGATTTCCCATGTAAAATCCTCTTTTTTGAATTAGTTTAATTCCATCTTCAAATGTAATTATTCCTGAATATATTAGTGCTCCATATTCTCCAAGACTTAATCCTGTAGCAATATCTGCTTCTATTCCTTTGTTTTTTAAAATTTCTAAAATTGCTAAACTTGTTGTTAAGATTGCAATTTGTGTATTTTCTGTTTTATTTAATTCTTCTTCTGGTCCTTCAAAACATATTTTTTTAACATCAATTCCTGATATTTCACTTGCTTTTTCATATATTTTTTTTGCTTCTTCATATTTTTCGTAAATGTCTTTTCCCATTCCTACTGTTTGTGCTCCTTGCCCTGGAAATAAAAATGCTCTTTTCATATAAATTCCTCCATTATTTTCTATTTTTGTTACTAACATTCTAAAATTCTAGTAGTATGACACCTGTATTTAATCCGCCACCATATCCTAGTAATAATAATTTGTTTCCTTCTTTTATTAAATTATTTTCTAACATTTGATCTATTGCTATTGGTATACTTGCGCAAAATGTGTTTCCTTTATTTTCTATGTTTATATATATTTTACTTAAATCTATTTTTAGTCTGTTTGCTATTGCTGTCATTATTCTTTTATTTGATTGATGTGGTATTATATATTTTATTTCTTCTAATTCTGTATGAGTTTTTTCTAATAGTTTTTTTATATGTTTTACTGGTTCTGTTACAGCATATTTATAGATTTCTTTGCCATTCATAAAAATATATTCATTTTTATTGCATTTTAATATTTCATTATTATCTTCTCTTGATGTAATATATGAAGAATATATTTTTTCTTCTTCTGTTCCTTCTAATAAAACTGCTCCTGCTCCATCTGATAATATTATTGCTGTTCCTATATCTTCTGGGTTTGTGTATTTTGATAATATGTCTACTCCTACTACTAGTATTCTTTTTGCTCTGTTTGTTTGTATATATGTACTTGCTATATCAAATGCTGTTATAAATCCATTACACCCAGCTAATATGTCATATGCATTACATTCTTTTATTTGTAATTCTTTTTGTATTTTGTTTGCTATTCCTGGCATATAATTTTCTGGTGTTGTTGTTGCTACAATTATCATGTCTATTGATTGTTTATCTATGTTTTTATTTTTTTTTAACATATCTTTTGTTGCTTTTATTGCTAGTTCTTCTATTGTTTCTTTTTCTGTATAATATCTAACTTTTATTCCTGTTCTTTTTTCTATGTAATCTGAATCTAAATTAAATTTTTTTTCTAGTTCCTGATTTTCTACTCTTTTTTCTGGAAGATGTTTCCCACTTGCTATTATTTTTATTTGTTTCATAAGTTACCTCTCAAATTTTTTATATATAAATATTTTCTATCTTATATTTTTTTTGTTTTAATTTTTATTTTTAGTTTTTTTATATTCAATTTTTATCTTATATATTTATATAATATTTTTTTATTTTTTTCTATTGGTATGAGTGGTCAGGTTACACAATAAAAAAAGCTTTAAGATTTTAAAGTACACCCCAAATGTTATTTTTAAACATCTGAGGTGTATTTTTTACTTAAAGTTTAAATTATTTTTTATCAAGTATTATTAAATATTTTTATATTCTTTTATCTTTTTATATGCATATACTGCTGATATACCAAATACAACTACTAATACTGCTACTGGTATAGAATCTCCTATTCCTGTATGTGGTAATGTTGTATTGTTATATGTTGATGTGTTGTTAGCTGTGTTTGTTCTATTTGTTGCATTTGCTGAGTTTAATGCTGATGTAGCTGTGTTATTTCTTGCTGTATTATTGCCTGTTGTATTATTGCCTGTTGTGTTATTTCCAGTAGTTGCACTATTTGTTCCATTTACTGCTGTTTTTAAATCTTGATAGTTTTCTGCAAAAACATTTCCTATCATAAATACTAACATTGCAATACTCATAATAACTACTAAACTAATTTTTACTAATTTTGAATTTTTCATATCATACTCTCCTTTATTTAACATGTTTTATCTTATTATTCTACAACTATTTTTTATTATACTACTTTTTAAAAATAATTGCAAGTTTTACACATCAAACTTTTGTCTGTTGTTTAACATCATTTATATTTTAACTTTATTTCTTCATTGTGTCAATATATTTTTTATATTTTTTATATTACATTTTTATTACAGTGTTACAATTCAAATTTTTATTTTTGCGGAGAAGTCTCAAAGAAATTTTAATAGATATTTAACACTGTAATATTACATAAATATTATACATTAAATTTAAACAATACTATGTCTCCATCTTTCATAATATAATCTTTTCCTTCTGACCTAACTAAACCTTTTTCTCTTGCTGATACCATTGAACCTGCAGACATTAAATCCTCATATGACACTACTTCTGCTTTTATAAATCCTCTTTCTATATCTGAATGTATTTTTCCTGCCGCTTCTGGTGCTTTTGTTCCTTTTTTTATTGTCCATGCTCTTACTTCTGGTTCTCCTGCTGTTAAAAATGACATTAAGCCTAATAAATCATAACTTTTCTTTATTACTTTGTCTAAACCTGACTCTTCTAGTCCATACATTTCTAGCATTTCTTTTTTATCTTGTTCTTCTAGTCCTGATAGTTCTTCTTCCATTTTTACACATAATGGAACTACTTCTGCTTTTTCATTTTTTGCATATTCTTTTACTTTGTTTACATTTTCATCATTTTCTATATTTTCTAATTGTTTTTCTGATACATTTGCTATATATAGTATTGGTTTTGTTGTTAATAGAAACATTTCTTTTACCATTGCTTGTTCATCTTCATTAAAATCTAATGTTCTTGCAGATTTTCCTTCTTCTAGGCATTTTAAAATCTTTTCTAATAAATCTATTTCTTCTTGATATTTTTTGTCTGCTTTTAAATTCTTTTTTGCTTTTTCTAATCTTTTGTTTACTGTTTCTATATCTGCAAAAATTAACTCTAAGTTTATTGTTTCTATATCTCTTATTGGATTTATATTACCATCTACATGTACTACATTTGCATCTTCAAAACATCTTACTACTTCACATATTGCATCTGTTTCTCTTATATGTGATAGAAATTTGTTTCCTAGTCCTTCTCCTTTACTTGCTCCTTTTACTAAACCTGCTATATCTACAAATTCTATTACTGCATGTGTTACTTTTTGTGGGTTATACATTTTTGCTAATTCATCTAATCTTTTATCTGGTACTGCTACAACCCCCACATTTGGTTCTATTGTACAAAAAGGATAATTTGCACATTCTGCACCTGCTTTTGTAATACTATTAAAAAGTGTGCTTTTTCCAACATTTGGTAGTCCTACTATTCCTAATTTCATTTTTTATTCTTCCTTATTTTTTATTTAGGTTTTTTAAATAGGTTTTGCCTATAAACCTTTTATTCTAGTATATATGGTATTTTTTAGTTTTATTAAAAAAGATTTATATTCTTTGTAAATATCAATTTGATTGATATTTTAATAAATGTTCATGTTCTTTCTATATTAGTTCCCAATTCTTTTGCTACTGCATTTTCATATATTGTTGTTTTTGTATATCTTAAATTGTTGTATCTATATGATTTAAACATTTCTTCTTGGCTTTTTAATCCATTTTCTGAAAAGATTTCCTTAATGGTATCATATTCTGCTTGACTTTGAGCAATCTCCTCACAAAGACTTTCAATATTTGTTCCGTTACTAAAGCAATTAGCAAAGTCTTTATTGCATAATTTTAAATTTTGTATCATAAATTGTGTACTTTGCATTAGAAATCTTCTATTTGTAATTCCTTTGTTGTTTTCTTCTTTTATTATAAGATAGAACATGTCTTTATCTCTACTATATCTTGTTCTTTTGATTGGTATATATGACAAATTTTTTTCAAATCCTTCTTTAGTCATTTTTCCTTCTTCAATTTCATATTTATATTCTATACCATTATTTTTAAAATATCTTCTTTCTGTTTTTACTGATGAATTATTTTTATCATATATATCTTCTCTTAAAATGATTCCATTGTCTTTTTTTCCAATTTTTATTCTGTGATTATTTCGTACATATGATATACTTCCATCTATATTTATTTTTATTACTTTATCTAATATATTTTTAGCTTCTTCATCAATATTGATAATGCAAAAATCATCTAATATTCTATCTAGAATTTCATTTATTCTTACATTATTTAAAACTCTAGGAGATGCTCCTCTTTGATTTAGATATTCTTTAAAGATTTCAATTTTTCTAATATTATATATATCATTCATATGAATCTATTTTCTCTTTTCTTTAATTTCTTTTTTTATCATTTCTATAAAATCCTTAATATCTTTTGTTCCTATATCTCCTTCTTCTCTTGATCTTATTGCTACAGTATTTGATTCTACTTCTTTTTCTCCTACAATTAACATATATGGTATTTTTTGTAGTTGAGCTTCTCTTATTTTATATCCTGTTTTTTCATTTCTGTCGTCTACTTCTACACGGATTTCATTTTTTTGTAATTCTTCTTTTATTTTATATGCATATTCTTGTTGATTATCTGTAATAGGTAATATTTTTATTTGTACTGGTGCAATCCATAAAGGTAGTGCTCCTTTTGTTTCTTCTAGTAAGAATGAGATAAATCTATCTGATGAACCTAAAATTGCTCTATGGATAACTACTGGTCTATGTGCTTTTCCGTCTTCTCCTATATATTCTAAGTCAAATCTTTCTGGTAATGCAAAGTCTAGTTGACATGTTGGGATTGTAACATCATGGTTTAATGCTGTTTTTATTTGAATATCTATTTTTGGTCCATAAAATGCTGCTTCTCCTTCTGCTTCATAGAAATCAATTTTTAATTCTTTTAGTATTTCTCTTAATTGACTTTCTGCTGTTTCCCACATTTCATCATTATCGATATATTTTTCTTTGTTATTTTTGTCTCTAAGTGATAATCTATATTTAAATGCTGATGCTGGGAATCCGAAGTCTTTTTGATATACTTCAACAATTAAGTTTAATACTCTTCCTACTTCTTCTTTAATTTGGTCTGGTCTTACAAATAAATGGGCATCATTTTGGCACATTTCACGTACACGTTCTAATCCACATACACTTCCACTTGCTTCATATCTAAAGTCATGTGCTAATTCTCCTATTCTGATTGGTAGGTCTCTATATGAATGCATTTTATTTTTATATATTAACATATGATGTGGGCAATTCATTGGTCTTAATACCATTTCTTCTGTGTCCATTTTCATAACTGGGAACATGTCTTCTTTATAATGGTCCCAATGTCCACTTGTTTTATATAATTCTACATTTGCAAGTGATGGTGTATATACATGTGCATATCCTAGAGCTATTTCTTTGTCTTGAATATATCTTTCTAGAATTCTTCTTATTGTTGCTCCATTTGGTAAATACATTGGAAGTCCTGATCCTACTAGTTTATGTGTCATAAATATTTCTAGGTCTTTTCCTATTTTTCTATGGTCTCTTTGTTTTGCTTCTTCTAACATTTTTAAATATTCTTCTAACATGCTTGCTTTTGGGAATGATATTGCATAAATTCTTTGTAGCATTTTATTTTTTTCGCTACCTCTCCAATATGCTCCTGAAGAAGATAATATTTTTATAGTTTTAATTTTTCCAGTGCTTTCTAAATGTGGTCCTGCACAAAGGTCAGTAAAATCTCCTTGTTTATAGAAACTTATTTCTTCACCTTCTGGTAAATCTTCAATAAGTTCTTGTTTGTATGGTTGGTCTTTCATTAATTCTAGTGCTTCTTTTTTAGGAAGAGAAAACCTTTCTATTTTGATATTCTCTTTAATTATCTTCTTCATTTCTTCTCCTATGTTTGCTTTATCCTCATCTGTAAATGGTTTTTCTACATCAAAATCATAGTAAAATCCATCATCAATTGCTGGACCAATTGCAAATTTAACATCTGGAAATAATCTTTTTACTGCTTGTGCCATAATGTGTGAAGATGTATGCCAATATGCTTTTTTTCCTTCTAAATCATCATCTGAAAAAGTATGAATTACTAGATTGCAATCTTCATTTAATTCATATCTTAGGTCTTGGATTTCTCCATTGAT
>CAJFJM010000029.1 GCA_904384245.1 uncultured Clostridia bacterium | reverse complement strand
CCTTAAAATCCCTTCTAGAAGGGATTTTAAGGACCGTCCCTCAATCCCTTTTATTCATATTTAAAATGAATTTTTTTCAAATTTTAGTAAATAATAATAGTATGAGAAATAAAATAAAAAAAATAATGATAATTTTAATGTTTTTTAATATAATATTTTTGTTCAATTTTTCAAAAGCATCAGAGAAAAAAGAAGGAATAGAAAATTTTCCCCAAAACTATAGACCATATTTATATGAATTAAAAAATAAATATCCTAATTGGAATTTTACGGCATTATATACAGGTTTGGATTGGAATTATGTTATAGGTGAAGAAAATATTTTTGGAAAAAACTTAGTTCCTAAATCATACTCAGATAGATGGAAAAATACTAATCCTGGAGAATATAACGTAGAAGTTGATGCAGGATGGGTAGACTGTTCAAAACAGGCATTAGAGTATACAATGGATCCAAGAAATTTTTTAAATGAAGTAAGAATATTTCAATTTGAGACTTTATCTTTTGAAGAAATAAGTTCAACAAAACCTACAATAGAAAAAGTATTGTATGGTACAGAATTTTATAATAGGAAAGTTGATTATTATAATAGTTCAGGGACTTTAATTTCTACAAATAGTTTGTATTCAGATTTAATATTAAATGCTGGAAAAATTTCAAGAGTCAGTAGTCTACATTTAGCAGCAAGAATAAAGCAAGAAGTAGGACCATTTTTATCACATTCATCTATAAGTGGATTAGTAGATGGATTTAAAGGACTTTATAATTTTTATAATATAGGAGCCACAAGTTCTTCAGAACCAATGGGAGCAATAAAAAACGGACTACAATATGCAAAAGATGGAAAAGGAATGAGTAGTGCAAATAAAGCAAAATACTTAATTCCGTGGGATACAAAAGAAAAAGCGATTACAGGTGGAGGAATTTTTATAGGAGAAAGCTATATAAATGTTGGTCAAAATACTATCTATCTGCAAAAATTTGATGTAAATGACGAAAGGCAAGGAACATTATTTACACATCAATATATGACAAATGTCTTAGCACCATATAGTGAAGGTAAATTAACATATAATGGATATAAAAATGGAGATATATTAAATTCTAATTTATCATTTTTAATACCTGTATATGAGAATATGCCAGAACTACCAACAGAATCTCCAAACATAAATCCATCAGATTATGAACAAGATAATACAAAAATGTATGCAAATGTTCAAACAGTATTAAATATACGTTCAGGACCAGGAACTTCTTATGATATTGTAGCAACTGTAACAAAAGATGAGGTAATGACACGTATTGCAAAAGGAAAACAATCAGGTGAATTATGGGATAGAGTAGTACTTTCAAATGGAATTGTAGGATATGCTTTCCAAAGTTATTTGCAAGAATTACCAGTAGAGCCAGAAAAGCCAATAGAAGAAATACAAGTATCAATTTCAAAAGATCCAATTTTAAAAAATGAAAGAGTGCCATTAGAAGTAAAAATAATTCCAGAAGATGCAACAGATACTACATTAAAATATATGTCAAGTGATACAACTGTTGCAATGGTAAGTGATGAAGGAACAATTTTGGGATTGTCATCAGGAAAAGCAACTATCACTGTGTATTCAGAAAAATATTCTGTAAAAACACAAATTGAAGTAGAGGTATATTCAGAAGTCAAAGACTTAATTTTAGATATTGATAGTTTAATCATACAAAAAGGACAAACAGTAAAAATAAATGCAACAGTACTACCAGAAGACGCAAATAATAAAAAAATAATATATGAATCCCAAAATCCTGATATTGCACATGTAGATGAAGATGGAAATATTTCAGGTAAAGAAGTAGGAGAGGCAAAACTACTAATAGAAACACAAGAAAATAAAATTCAAAAGACAGTTAATATTCAAGTAGTAGAATTAAAAAATGAGATTATATTTAATGATTTAGTAGTTAGTGGAAATATTATTTCTGGTATTGAAGACTTAAATCATAAAGTAATTGATTTAAAAAATAAAATAGAAACAACTTATAGAATAGAAATATATAATAGCAAAGATGAAGTCTTGCCAGATAATCAGTTAGTAGGAACAGGATGTAAAATTAAATTTTTTGATGAAAGTGATAATTTAGCAATTGAATATAATATTTTATATTATGGTGATGTAAATGGAGATGGAAAAATAAATAGTATAGATTTGTTGGTATTACAAAGACATATATTAGAAATAAATTTACTCAATCGGTGCATATGTCAAAGCTGGTAATATTGATAAAAACGGAAAGAATCCAACGTCAAGAGATTTGCTTTTAATACAGAGGCATATTTTGGAGTTAAAATTTATTGAACAAAAATAAATTTTGTAGAGGTGTATAAATGAATAAATTAAAAAATATAGAGCTTATTAAAATAAATAGATCTAAAAAAAATAATAATGAAGCACAGAAAAGATATAATTTTAATAAAACTATATATGTAGATAATTTTGCTAAAAGTTACAATGCACATAAAGGATGTAGTTTTAATAAAACTATATATGCAGATAATTTTTGTAAAAGTCACAATGTACAAAAAGAATATAGTTTTAGTAAAACAAAAAAAATGAAATATATATTTTTAGTAATTATATTTTTTATATATGTAAGCACTATAAATCCTACAATATCTAAAGCAAAAGAAACAGTATCAATAAATTTATCACAAAATAATGTAAATATAGAAGAAAATGTGGTAATATCAATAGAAACTACAAATTCTTCTATATCAGCATTAGATTTAAATATTTATTATGATAATGAAATGCTTGAATATATATCAGGACCTGAACTAATATCAGTAGAAGAAAATCTAATTAGATATACATGGTATGACGAACATGGAGGAGAAAATAAGTTACAAAACCAAGAAATATTATCAATAGATATGAAAGCTAAAAAAGAAGGAACAGCAAATATTGCAATAAAAGGAATAGGATATGATAAAGATGGAAATATTTTAGATATAAATTTTGAAGGAAAAGATTTATATATAGGAAATACAGAAGAAAAAGCTTTAACACATATAGAAGGTGGAGAAAGTATAGACACAAATACAAATAATGCAAGCTTGCAAACACTAAGAATAAATGAAGAAGGATTAGAACCAATATTTGATTCAAATATTTATGATTATTATTTTTTAACAGATAAAGAAATACAAAATTTAGAAGTCACAGCAATTCCAAGTAATTTAAAATCAAATATAATTATTTCCAGAAATACAAATTTAAAAACGGGAAAAAATGAAATCAAAATAGAAGTTATTTCAGAAGACAAAACTCAAAAAAAGGAATATAAAATTTATGCCATATTTGTTTCAGATTTAGAAAAATCAAATTTCAACTTAGAAAATTTAGCAATAGAAGGTGTAACTTTAAATCCTGAATTTGATCCAAGCACAACAGTTTATACTGCTACAGTAGACAATAGAACAGAAGAGTTAAATATCTTAGCAATACCAGAAAATCAAAATGCAAAAGTAACAATAACAGGAGGTAATAATCTACAAATAGGAGATAATAAGGTAAGTATTTCAGTAATTTCAGAAGATGGTATAGCAAATAAAGAATATATAATAAATGTTCATAGAAGAACTGAAGAAGAAGACAAAGTTATAGACGAAGAACAAAAAGAAAATCAGAAAAATCTAGAAGAAATTATGAACACTATTGAAAAGATAAGTACGAATCAGGAGGAAAAAAATGAAAATAGTATAAATAATAAAAAAACAATTTATATTTTAAGTATTATAGCAATAGTTGTGTTAATTTTTGTAGTAATATATACTATAAAAAGTACCAATAGACAGAAAATGAAATAATTTTGTGCATATATATCATCCTGATTACAGGAGGATAACAAAATTATATTTACTAAATTAATAGCAATTATGTATATTATACTCTATATTATGTGAGTATGCAAGCTATAATGATAAAAATATGATGTTTTATATTAAAATTTGATTTTATTCTTAGAATATATGTAAAGTATTTTGAGTGAGAATGTGGTTCAAATACTTTATTTTATTGTAGTTATATGGTAAAATATATGTAGAATGTCGGAAAGATGAAGAAAGTAATTGGTATATATGTGCAGGATTTGATGAGAATTCAAGATTAATTTATTATGGTGATTTACCAGATGAAATGTGTAAAAAGATTGAAGAATTTTTGGAATCCCAATGTATCTATATTGATGAAAATGGAATAGCATATTGTTTAATAAACTAAAAATTATAGGAAATGAAAATAATAAGATATAGCTAAAGTTGTAAAAAATTAGTTATATCTTATTATTTTATAGATAATCTTTTATGATAATGATGCTATAAGAGCAGAAATAAAAATGAAAGTTATAAATTCAATAAAATTTATAAAAATATTCTTGAAATTAGGAGTAGTTTTTTCATTTATAATATAAAAATAAATAAGTTCTAACTTATATAAAATAAGAATACAATTAAACAAAAGTATTTCTGTAAAGGAGTTAGAACAATATGAAAGGTGTGTCAATAGAAGAACGTGCAACAGAGCTTGCACATTATATTATAGATTCAAAAGATACAGTAAGAGGAGCAGCAAAAAAATTTGGTATAAGTAAAAGCACGGTACACAAGGACGTTTCTGAACGTCTAATAAAGATAAATCCAAGTTTGGCAAAAGCTGTTAGAATAATTTTAGATGAAAATAAAGCAGAAAGGCACATAAGAGGAGGAATGGCTACAAAACTAAAATATAGTCATCTAAAATCAGATGATGAGTAATTAAAAAAGTACTAAAATTTTTTGTATGTGAAAGTTAGAAACGAGAATTATAAGATATAAATTATAAGATGTAAATTACAAAAAATAAATTATAAGATGAATTTATAAAACGCAATTTATAAAATGCAAATTATAAAAAGGAAAGAGACCAATAGGGGAACTATTGGTCATTTTAAATACAAATTATTTAATATAAAAATTAAAAAATAAACAAAATTCTAAAGAGATGTTACATCTGCAAGTTCAGATTTTCTCTTTTTTGTTTCAACAGGAGGTGGAATTAGTGGACTATATGAATTTCCGTCAAAAACTTGAACTTCTACTGTCCTTGTTAAAACATCTGTGTAACTATATGTTACATTTCTATTGTTTTCTTCATATCTTACAACAAAAATGTTTGGATATGCTTTTTCTATTGTGGCTTCTTTTTCAAAGGCCTTACTTCTACCTAAAGAACCTTTTACTATAATTTTTTGCCCTATTTTCTCTAAGATGTCAGTTTTTAGATTTGCTATGTCATTTTTACAAATCATGATATCACCTACTCCCTTAAGATAGCTAGATTATATCATTTTGCACGAAAAAAGTCAAAAAATGGAATATAGTGAAAAGTACGTAAAATGCAGTTGTACCAACGACTACAGCAATTCATACATATCAATTTACATTTAAATTACATTTATGTTACAAAAATATTACAAGATGATTTTTTTGTACATTTTTCCAGAAGCACCTATTCCATCAACACCTCTTTTTCCATCTCTAAGTTCTTGAGCAATATCATCAATACTAATATATTTATATTTTTCTGTTGTAGCAACTTTTTCAGCTATAATTAAAGGATCTAAAAAATCAATAAGAATTCTTCCAGGTGAAGAAGCAAAATTTGCACCAGCAAGTATAAGACCTTCAAAATAACTTTGACAAGCACCAGCAAAGATAACAAGATGTGAGTTGGTATCTGCATCATATCTTCTTGCTTCTTTTACAGTATTTATAAAATATTTTGAATTTCTATAATTTTGTATATCATTAAAATTTTTATCTTTATTAAACATTTCATCATGTCCTGTAACTATTAGTATATCAGGTTTATATATTTTTAATAAATTATAAACTACTTTAGGCTGTTTAAATTCAGGAATATTTTTTATAATAGCATTTAAACCAACTTTTTTATAATAATTATATGATTTCTGAGAATATTTTTTATCACCATCCAAATGAAGGATTTTACCAGTTATAATTTTTTCTTGAATACGATTATTATTTGATAAATTATATTGATAATTTCTATAATAACTTTTTTTAATTCTGTTATTTATTCTAGCATCTAGGTAATTTAGTTTTTCTTTAATCATTTTTTTATCAGCTATTACTAAATCTTCTATTGAACTTTCAATTAAAACTCGTTCAAGTACACCTTTTAAAAGAACAGTTTTCTTTTCCTTTGTATTTATAACTTTTTCTACTGTAAAGATAACATCTTTGGATTGTGATTTTCTATATACAAAAGCACCTCTTTTAATTGAATTCATGTTATCACCTCTAAATTAAGAGCTATTATATGATATGAAAAATACAATATAAGTGTGAAAAATGTCGAAAAATTAAGTATTTAAAGCTATTTGTAAGCTAAAACAAATTAAAAAGCTCAAAAAAACATGCATAAAACTTATTTAAGAAAAATATATTTAAAATAAATAATAATAATAAGGAGGTAAAAAATGATAAACACAGTAAAAGAAAATTTGTGTCTAAATAGAATAATCTCAGAAAAAAAAGAAATAATTTTTGTACAAGAAGACATGATAGTACCTGATTCAAAACCAGATATATTAAATACTATAGGCACAAGTGGAGTAGTTTCTATTTATAAAAAAGAAGTTCAAGACGGAAAAGTTAGAATTGATGGTAACGTTAATTCATATATAATGTATATGCCAGATGGAGAAGAAGGAGTAAGAGGTTTAAATACGAGCTTAGATTTTTCTGAAATTATAGAAGTTGCAAATTGTATGGCAGGGATGAATGCAAATATAAAAGCAAAAATAAAATCAATGGAATGTAAAGTAATAAATGGAAGAAAAATAGGAATAAAAGTAGCGTTAGAAATAGAGATTAAAGTTTATAGTAAAGAAGACATAGATATAGTAAACGATGTTTTAGAAAATGATGGAATTCAAATGTTAAAAGAAGATATAACAGTAAATTCATTAGTAGGAGAAGGAGAAAATAAAATTTATGCAAAAGACACAATTCAAATTGACTCAATAGACCTTTTAGCAGAAATTTTAAAAGTCAATGTAGATATTATAAACCAAGATGTAAAATTAAGTTATAATAAAGTACTAGCTAAAGCAGAAGCAAATATTAAATTAATGTATTTAACAGAAGATAACAGAATAAATCAAGTAAGTAGTAAAATACCAATTGTAGGTTTTATAGATATACCAAATATTTCAGAAAATAATTTAAGTGATGTAAATTATGAAATCAGAAATATAGTAATAAAACCAAATTCCCAAGAAGAGCATTCAGTGTATATAGAAATGGAAATAGGAGTTTTTTGTAATGTATATGAAGAAAAACAAATAAATTTTATTCAAGACTTATATCATCCAGATATAAATTTAGTATTAAATAGAAAACAAGTATCTACAATGAGTGGAAAGCAAAATGTAAAAAATACCAAACAAATTAGAGAAAAAATAAATTTAAAGGATATAGAAGGAATGACATTATTAGATGTAGAAATAATGCCAGAGATTATAAAAGAAGACAAAATTTATTCAAAAATTATGTATGAAATAGAATTAAGTTTTAAATTCCTATTTGTAAGGGGAAATTCACAAATAGAAATTAGAGAAGCAAAAATACCTACAGATTATGTAATAGATAATATAGAAAATGGAGAAACAATGAAAGTAGATACAAGAATAGAAATACAAAATCAAGACTTTATAATTCAAGATGGAGGAGACATTACATGTAATGTAGATATGTTAATGGATTCTGATTTATATAAAATGGCAAATATGAATTTAATCGACACAATTGAAGAAAATGGAGAAAGAGAGGAGCAAGATTACAGTCTTATAATATATATTGTAAAAAAAGGCGATACAATTTGGAAAATTGCAAAACAATTTGGAAGTACAGTTGATGACATAGTAAGAACAAATGGAATAGAAGATGAAAACTTAATAATGCCAGGGCAAAAATTATATATTCCAAAATATGTTCGGACATTGGGGACAGTCCATTTCATCCGAGATTAGAAATGAAGGTTAGGAATGTGAACGTTGGGGACACTCCATTTTGTTCACAGCTAGGCGTAGACGAGGATTACGGACATAGCTTTTACACTTGTGAACGAAATGGAGTGTCCCTAATGTTCACTTTTCCAAGATTTTCTCAGATGTCTGTGGATAAAATTTATTCTCGTACAAGAATAAAACTGCCAAAAATATTTAATGCCCAAAATTCTAAAATGCCAAAAGAAAAAAGAAATAAAATTATAAAAATAATGGTAATTGTGATTATTGCAATTTTTACAATGAAACTTATATTAGATGCTGTATTGCCAATATTTGATAAACTATGTGAAGATAAAGCAAAAGCAATTGCTACTATAGTTTCTAATGACCAAGCGACTTTTGTTATGAGCCAGCACACATATGATGAATTATATACAATAGAAAAAGATTCAAATGGAAATATTACCATGATAAAAGCAAATGTTATTCCAATAAATGAGATTATTTCAGATGTAGCAGTTAAAATTCAAGAAGAAATAGATGAAAGGGGAAGGGAAAATATAGAAATACCTCTTGGGAGCTTTACAGGAATAAAGTTATTTTCAGGTCAAGGACTGGGGATAAAAATACAAATATCTACTGCGGGTACTGTAGAGACAGATTTAAGGAGTGAGTTTATATCTCAAGGAATAAATCAAACATTGCATCGTGTTTATTTACAAGTAGATTGTGAAGTTACTATTTTAACTCCATTCCATAATATCTCACAAAAAATTTCAAATCAGGTTTTACTTATTGAAAATGTAATTGTAGGGCATATTCCAGATAGTTATTATAATTTAGAAGGTTTAGATGGGAAAAGTGATGCAATAGAATTTGTAGATTAAAAAGTTATATACAATTATATAAAGTTATATGGATTTATATAACTGTATGTATTATGATATAAGGGAGGAATAAGATCATGTTAAAAATGATAGAATTAAATTATCCATTAAATGCATTAGAACCATATTATTCTAAAAAAACTCTAGAATTACATTATCAAATTTTATACAAAGGATATGTAGATAATACAAATAAAGTAGAAGAAAAATTGCAGAAAGCGAGAGAAACAGGAGATTTTTCTAATATTAAATGTTTGGAAAAAGATTTAAGCTTTTTTGGCTCAGGAGCGATTTTGCATGAATTGTTTTTTGAAAATATGGGACCTCCAATTCCAACAGAACCAGATATTGATTTAATGAATCAAATAATAAAAGATTTTGGAAGTTATGATATATTTAAAAATCAATTTTCAGAAGCAAGTAAAGTAGTAGAAGCTTCTGGTTGGGGGATACTTGTATGGATTCCCAAATGGCAAAAATTAGAAATCGTACAATGTGAAAAACATCAAAACTTAACTTTATGGGGATGTATTCCTTTATTAGTTTTAGATATGTGGGAACATTCATATTATTTACAATATTATACAGAAAGAGCAGAATATATTAAAGCATTTTGGAATATTGTTAATTGGAATGTTGTTAATAAAAGATTTAGAAGTATAAATAATAATATTTGATTTTTAAGTATTTATATAAAATTTGAAACAGTGTATATATGTAGATTTTTCAAAATTCGTTTGACAAATACTAAAAATATGATATAATAAATATAGAAATAGAGAGCCACATGAAGTGGTCGCAAATTATGGAATATAAAATACACACTCTAATCAGCAAGCAGAGTGTGTATTTCTTTTAGTTTTGTTTGCATATTGTATGCATATTTCAAATAAAATTTTATATGATTTTATACCATCTTATAAGAAGTTAAATAATAAAAGAAATCCCACTATTTTCAAGCAATAGTGGGATTTTAATATATTTTTGAGCTGTACCGAAAATCGGTATGTAATTATCTCTTACTGAATTGTGGAGCTTTTCTTGCTTTTTTAAGACCGTATTTTTTTCTTTCTTTCATACGTGGATCTCTTGTTAAGAATCCATTTTGTTTTAAAGCTGGTCTGTATTCACTATTAGCTTCATTTAAAGCTCTAGCAATACCATGACGAATTGCTCCTGCTTGACCTGTAAATCCGCCACCTTTTACTGTAGCGATAACATCATATTTAGCAGATGTATTTGTTACTGTTAATGGTTGTCTAACAATAACTTTTAATGTTTCTAATCCAAAAAATTCATCAATATCTTTTCCATTGATAGTAATTTTTCCAGAACCTTCTACTAATCTTACTCTAGCTATAGAAGATTTTCTTCTACCTGTTCCGTAGTATACTATTTTTTCTGATTTAGCCATCTATTTTACCTCCCATACTTCTGGTTTTTGTGCTTGATTTTCATGTTCTGCTCCTGCATAAACTCTTAATTTCTTAAGTTGAGCTCTTCCTAAAGAATTATGTGGTAACATTCCTTTTATAGCTAACATTATAGCTTTTTCTGGATTTTTTTCAAGCATAACTTTTGCAGGAACTTCTTTCATTCCTCCAATATATCCTGAATGATGTCTGTAAATTTTTTGATTTAATTTATTTCCTGTTAAAACTACATCTTTGCAGTTTATAATAATTACATGGTCACCTGTATCAATATTAGGTGTAAATGTTGGTTTGTGTTTACCTCTTAAAATCATAGCAGCTTGTGTTGCAATTCTACCAAGTGGTTTTTCTGCTGCATCAATAATGTACCATTTGCTTTCTACTTCACCTTTTTTTGCACTATATGTTGTATTATTCATGGTAATAATAGCCTCCTATTTTATTATATTTTTATTTATCTATATGAAATTTAAATCTATAGCCACCGGGGAGAGACAATAGTTTTAAATCATATTCTAATTATAATGCTTAATTATTTTATTACAAAAAGCTTAATTTGTCAATGAAAATTGCAAAATTTCTTAAAAATCGCATGATTTATAGTTACAATTCACAGTAAAATAAAAAAAACACTTGCTAAATTTTATCATTAAAATTATAATATAGAAAATAAATAGTTAAAAAAATCTAAAATATGTGGAAAAAAGCGGATAAAATAAGAATTTAATAAATTATTAAATTAAACTAAATAACCGTACTAAAAATAAAATTTAATAATAAAATATTTATAGAGTTTAATATTTAAGGAGTGGTTTGATGGAAAATAGGACAGCTAGAGGAAGACATTTAGCACGAGGAAAGCCGAGAAGAAAAAAGGAAAAATATATTGGAGAAGAAACAAAGCAAGGATTTTTCCAAGGAGTTCTTACTTTAATGTTCTCACAAGTTCTTATTAAATTACTTGGAATGATATATACATTATATCTAACAAATAGAGAAGGTTTTGGTGACGAAGGAAATGGTATAGTTTCTAGTAGTTATCAAATATATGCTATGTTACTTACTATTTCTTCTATAGGAGTACCAAATGCTATATCTAAATTAGTATCAGAAAGAGTAGCGGTAGGTGATCATAAAGGAGCACACAGAATATTTAAAATAGCTTTTGCAACATTTGCTGTAATAGGTTTAATAGGAAGTTTAATGCTATTTTTTGGTGCTGGTATTATTTCAAAACAATGGTTGCAAATTCCAGAAGCAGAAATGACAATGGTTGCTTTATCTCCAGCGATATTTTTTGTAGCAATATCTTCTGTTATGAGAGGATATTTTAATGGAAGACAAAACGTTAAGGCAACAGCGAGGTCACAAACATTAGAACAGGTATTTAAAACAGCACTTACTATAATAATTGTAGAAATTGTAGCTATAATATCAAATGTTTCAACAGAATGGATGGCAGCAGGAGCAACAGTAGCAACAACCTTGGCAACATTTGCAGGTTTTGGATATTTGTTTATGTATTATAGAGTAGTAAGAAAAGAAATAGCAGCTGAAATTAAATCAACAGTAAACTATAAATATGAAAGAGTTAAAACTATAATTAAAAGGATTTTAATGGTTTCAATACCAATAGCATTAACAGCCATAATGTCATCTTTAAATAAAAATATAGATTCATTTACTGTTGTTAGAAGCTTAAAAGAATTTTTACCAGAAAGTGAAGCTTTGGCACAATATGGTATTCTAGGTGGAAAAGTAGATATGCTAACAAGTTTACCTTTATCAATAAATGTAGCATTTTCTACAGCATTAGTTCCAGCTATTTCAGCAGCTAGAGCAAGAAAGGATAAAAAGACAATTGTACAGAAATCTTCATTTTCTATTATGACATCAATGCTTATAGCTTTGCCTTGTACAGTTGGAATGTGTGTATTTGCAGAACCAATATTAAATTTATTATTCCCTAATGCAAGTTCAGGAGCAGTAGTTTTACAAATAAGTTCACTTACAATATTATTTACAGTATTAGACCAAACAATAAATGCTATATTGCAAGGATATGGAAAGTTAAGAGTTCCTGCAATGGCATTAGGATGTCGGTGTTATTGCTAAACTTATTTTGAATTTAATTTTAGTTCCAAATCCGAATTTTGGAGTAAATGGAGCGGCTTGGGCTTCTGTTGTATGTCATTTGATAGCATTTAGTATAACGATGGCAGCACTTAGAAGACTGATAAAATTAAATTTAACATTTAAAAAATTTGTAATTAAACCAGCAATTGCAGTTACAATAATGGCGATTTGTTCATATTCTGTATATATGATACTTTCTGGTATAATTGCAGAAAAATTGGCAACAATAATAGCAATTATTATTGCAATAATCATATATGTTTTAGCAGTAGTAGTTTTAAGAATCTTTTCAAAGGAAGAGATAAAACAAATGCCAGGTGGAAATAAAATTTTGACAATATTACAAAGAATGAAAATTTATTAGTAGATAGATAATAAAATATAAAATAATAGTAATGAATGTATTGAATTTTATTTATTCTTAGATATTGTTATTTTTAAATTATTGTTAAGATATAATAAATATATTTATTTATAAAAGATAAATTAGTTTATGAGAAATAGATATGAATATAAAAGATTAAAAATATTTTTAAATTTGAGTAAAAAAAGAAGGATTTTATCGAAATTTGGCGAATAGTCTTAATTAGTAGTACAGTTATTGCTTATGTTCAGGCGATAAACGTACATATATATTAAATCTTAGGAGGTAATTTAAATGAACAAAGCTGATTTAATCGCAGCAATAGCTGCAAAAACAGGAGACACAAAAAAAGTAGCAGAATCTACAGTTAATGCTTTTGTAGAAGTTGTAACAAATGCTTTAACAGAAGGAGATAAAGTTCAATTAGTTGGATTTGGTTCTTTCGAAGTTAGAAAAAGAGCTGCTAGAAAAGGTAGAAACCCACAAACTAAAGAAGAAATCAAAATACCTGCATCAAAAGCTCCAGTATTTAAAGCTGGTAAAGCATTAAAAGATTTAGTAAACAAAAAATAATTAAAAAATATGAATATATAAATATATGGAGATGGAAGTCACTTTTGCAGGTGACTTTTTTCTTTTTGTGATAGATTTTTAAGGTATCTTGTATAGAAAATAATATTAAACTTAAAAATTTAGGTGAATTAAAAAATGAAATATTTTATTTTGAGAAAAACTTTTAAAAAAATTTTAACTTTATATGAACTTTTCTGTATACAATAGGGAAAATAGGGAAGATATTTGAGTTATTGACTAAAATAATTTGACGAAACGTAAAAAAAATAGTATAATATATTGTAGGTAACATAAATATCAGTCTGAAAGGGAAGGTGTATGTATGGATGTAGTAAAGAAAGTAATCAACGATGGCAGAAAACAACTCCACAAAGAGTATGAGACTACCCGGAGAAAATCAATTGTGTGGTACTATCATTCAAAAATCTTCGAACAGGTTCAACAGAATATTGAACGCATAAATGATGTCGCAAGACAGCAGACGCGTCCATTTACTGTGGAACTTACAGGTATTTCAGGTGAAGTTTGCTTTAAATACCTCAAAGGACGGTGATAACCGCCCTTTAAAAATTAATTTAATATATCTATATGAACATCTCTTAATAAATTTCTTTTAACCTTACAAGGTGCTCCCATCATTAAATCTTGAGCTTTACTATTTAGTGGAAAAGCAATAACTTCTCTAATAGAATCAGAATCTGATAAAAGCATAAGCATTCTATCAATACCAGGTGCAATACCAGCATGAGGAGGAGCTCCATATTGAAAAGCAGTATATAATGCACCAAATTTTGTCTTTACTTCTTCTTCTGTATATCCAGCCATTGAAAATGCTTTTAACATTATATTTATATCATGATTTCTAACAGCACCAGAAGATAATTCTATACCATTACAAACAATATCATACTGATATGCAAGAATATCTAACGGATTTTTTTCTTCTAAAGCTTTTAAACCTCCTTGAGGCATTGAAAAAGGATTATGGCTAAATTCCAATTTACCATTGTCATTTAATTCAAACATTGGAAAATCAGTAATCCAACAAAAACTAAAAGTATTATTATCAATTAAATTTAATCTTTTTCCTAATTCATCTCTTACACTACTTGCTAACTTTTCTACTACGCCAGGAACTTCAGCTATAAAGAATATACAATCTCCTGGTTTAGAATTTGTTCTTTTAATCATTTCTGATTTTGCATCTTCTGTAATAAATTTTGCAATAGGGCCTTGGAAAGAACCATCATCTAAAATACGAAGCCATGCAAGACCTTTAGCTTTTAAAGTTTTTATTGCATAATCAGTCATTCCTTCAAAAAAGCTTCTAGGTTGATTAGAAACATCATGTGTTGCAATTACACGTACAATTTTATGTTTAAAAGCATTTAAATCCAATTTATCAAAAATATCTGTACAATCTACTATAACAAGAGGATTTCTTAAATCTGGTTTATCTGTTCCATATTTAAGCATAGCTTCTTTATATGTTATCCTTGGAAAAGGATAGCTCACAATTTTTTTATCTGAAAAAGTTTTAAAAGTATTATACATAACAGGTTCTATGCTAGAAAATACATCTTCTTGAGTGCTATAAGCCATTTCTATATCTAATTGATAAAACTCACCAGGTGTTCTATCAGCTCTAGAATCTTCATCTCTAAAACATGGTGCAATTTGAAAATATTTATCTATACCAGAAACCATTAGTAATTGCTTAAATTGTTGCGGAGCCTGTGGCAAAGCATAGAATTTTCCAGGATGCAATCTACTAGGAACTAAGTAATCTCTAGCACCTTCTGGAGAAGAACTAGTAAGTATTGGTGTTTGTACTTCTAAAAATCCTTGTTCAATCATTTGATTTCTTAGAAATTGTAAAACTTTAGCACGTAAAATTAAATTATTTTTTAATGTATCATTTCTTAAATCTAAATATCTATATTGTAATCTTAAATCTTCTCTAATCTCTTGATTACTATTAACTTCAAAAGGTAGATTTAAAGTTCTTTTCCCTAAAATTTCAATTTTTTCAATTTTAATTTCTACAAGACCTGTATCTAATTTAGGATTAACAGTTTCTTTATCACGTTTTTTTACAGTTCCATAAACAGATACAGAAGATTCAATAGGAATATGTGATGCAAAATCAACATCTTCTGTTTTTCCAGATGTAACAACTTGAGTAATCCCATACATATCTCTAATATCTAGAAAAACCAATCCTCCTAAATCTCTTATTGTTTGTACCCAACCAGCGATTTTAATTTTTTTACCAACATCTGCTAATCGGATTTCATTACAATTGTGTGTTCTGTACTCATACATAAAAATTCCTCCTTTTCTTTTAAGAGACTTTTAATGTAAAAACAAAAAAGCCCCTTGCAAAATTGCAGGGACGAAATATTTTCCGCGGTACCACCCAGCTTGAAAATTTGTTTTATAAAAATTTTCCACTTTATTTATATTGCTCCAATATGTTTCACTTTTTAGGTTGACCTTCAAAGGCTTTCAGCCGGTGACCTTTGTCTCTTTTAAGTAACTTCTAAAAGCTTTGTATTGTACAAGCGCAATTTATTTTTTATTATATTATGCATATTTTACGAAAAATATTCTACAATGTCAAGTAAAAAATTTAAAAAATTGTATCTGTTAGTAGCAACAGTTACAATTCACAACCTTATTTATGTAGAGAAGCCAGCCAAAAGAAGTTATTATATAATTTTTTTAATTTTTGTGTGATTGGAATGCTTGTAGCCCTTCTTAAGATAAAATAAATGAGGAAGCGCGAAGAATGTAGCGAGAGGCTCGTTTGTTTTATC
>CAJFJM010000028.1 GCA_904384245.1 uncultured Clostridia bacterium | reverse complement strand
TATTATACAAACTTTCCTTTAATCTTACAATAACTTTTAAAATACAATTAAAATCTATTTACTTTTACTAGAATAGAATTTACTTTTTTAATTTACTTTCCGAAACTTTTTATTAAAAATAATAATTTATACTTGACAGATATAAAAAAATAATGTATTATTATAAAAATTAGAAAAGAGGAATAAAAATGAAGAATAAAATTAAAAACATAAACAAAGTGCATCATCATTTTTAAACTTGTGTCTAATATAATGGGCACAAGTTGGTTTTGATGTGCCTATATAAAAATGAAATTTGAAGCTATATAGGTAAATAATATTTATATAAAAAATATTGTTTTACTATATAGCTTTTTTTGATGAAAGGGGAATTTTTATGGAATTATATAAATTTTCAATACCAGAAGAAAGTAGTGGAGTTATTACTGAAAATGTTAATAAGTTAAGGAATTTTGAGAATAGATTAAGAAAAATCTTTTATGCTGAAAAATATATAGAAACTTTAATGCCAACTTTTGAATATGTGGAGCTATATAAAAGTGTATATAAAAATTTAGATGAAAGCACTTTATTTAAATATATAAATAAAGAGGGGAAAGATGTAGCTTTAAGATGGGATTTTACAGTTCCAATAGCTAGATATTATATTTCGCAAAAAAAGGATGAAATAGCAAGATATTGTTATTTTGGAAAAGTATACAGGAAAGAAAAAGAGTATAAAGGAAAAAATAGTGAAATATATCAGGTTGGTATTGAATTAGTAGGAAAAAAAGCAATAGAGGGAGATGTAGAATGTATATCATTATTACAGAAATCATTACCAATTTTTGGTTTAAAAGATCTGAAAATTGAGTTAGGTTCAGCAAGTTTTTATAATAGATTATGTGAGATAATTGGAAATGAAAGAAGAGAAGAGTTTTCAAAACTATTACTTCAAAAAAATATGAGTGGTCTAAAAAACTTTTGCATTAAATATAATATAGATAAAAAAATAAGTAATTTTGTAATCTCATTACCTAGACTTAATGGAAATATAGAAATACTAATAAAAACTATTGAAGAGTTAAAAGATAAAGAATTGAAAAATAGTTTAATAGAATTAAAAGAATTGTATGAAATCTTGAATATGAAACAACAAGATTTATTTGATCTAGCTTGTGTTCCTAATATGGAATATTATACAGGGATAATATTCAAAGTATATAGTAAATATGTAGAAGAACCAATAATAAGCGGTGGAAGATATGATAAATTATATAACAATTTTGGTAAAAATGTATCAGCAATAGGAATGGCTTATTATATGAATAATATACTAAAAGCGGTTGAAAGAGCAGGTGAAGAAAATGTTAAGAGTAGCATTAACAAAAGGTAGAATAGAGAAAAAAATGACAACGATGCTAGAAAAGTTAGGATATGATGTCACATCCATGATAAATAAAGATAGAGAATTACAAATTGACGTAGAAGATAAAATGAAAATAATATTTGCAAAATCAAATGATGTAATTACTTTTATTGAACATGGAATAGTTGATATTGGAATTGTAGGTAGTGATACATTATTAGAAAATTCATTTAAAAATTATTATGAATTATTAGATTTAGAAATTGGAAAATGCTCATTTGCAGTATGTAGTTATCCTGAATATAAAAAAATAAAATTAAATAGAAGAAAAAGAATAGCAACTAAATATCCTAATGTTGCAAAAGCTTATTTTGAAAGTAAAGATGAAGATGTTGAAATAATAAAACTTGAAGGGTCAGTTGAATTAGGACCAGTAGTTGGCTTGACAGATGCAATTGTGGATATAGTGGAAACAGGAGCAACTTTAAAAGCCAATGGATTAGAAGTTATCGATAAAATAACAGATGTGAGTGCTAGATTAATTTGTAATAAAACTAAATTTAAATATAAAAAGGAAGAAATTTTAAATTTAATTGATTTAATAGAAAATTACAACAAAAAGAATAATTGTAAATCTTGAACTTATTGAATTTCCTTGACTTTTATCAAAGGAATATATATAATGATAAATGTAATTTATTCATTATTAAGTATAAATAATTTTATACTTACCTTCAATTCAAGAAAGGAGAACATTATGAGCGGAAAACATTGCAAAGCATCTGTAACTAATGTGAAATATTCAATTTATAGACCTGCTGGTAATGACACAGCTTTTGTCTATGGATTAGAATATACACAAGAACAGAGAAAGAAAATCAATGATTTAATTATGGCAAAACATCCTAATGTTGAACAGGTTGGATTTATCGAATTAAATCATAAACCTGAGTTACAAATGGCAGGAGGAGAATTTTGTGGTAATGCAACAAGAAGTGCAGCATCCATTTATTTAAATGGAAAATCAGGTGATTTACAAATGTTTGTAAATTCTAAAGATTTGATTAATGCTGGAGTTGATAAAGAAGGAAAAGCATGGTGTGAAATTCCACTTTATCATGGTGATGATGTAATTATTGAGAAAGAACCAGGAATTTTTGTTGTAAAAATGAATGGAATGGTAACTGTAGTTGTTCAAGATGATAAGGCTAAAAAATATCTTGATGATAGAGATAATTTGAAATCATGGGGAATGAACTTTATCCATAAATATCATCTTGAATATAGTGAAGCAGTAGGTGTTATGTTCTGCGAAATTGTAAAAGGTGTAATAAAAATTAATCCAATTGTTTGGGTTAAGGCAATAAAAACTCTTTTTTATGAAACGGCTTGTGGATCAGGTACTACTGCTACATGTATGGTAGAGGCTTTTTTAAAGAAACAAAGTGTAAAAATAGATATTTTACAGCCTTCTGGATTGATTATTACAGCAGATATAATCTATGAAGAAGGAAGTTTTAAAAAAGCTACTATCTTAGGCAATGTTGAAACTGATGGGAAAACATATACTATTGATTTGGAGAGGGAAGAAAGTATGACGACACGGAAAATTAAAGCAATAACACCAGATAAAGTAAGAGATTTTGTAAGAGCATATAAGGTCTTTTGCAATCCACCATATTGTGAGGCATGGACAGATACGATGATTGTAGAAGAATACATTGAGTTAACAAAATATGGACATGTCTATGGCTATTATATTGGAGAAGAATGTGTGGGAACTGTAACATTTAGAACAATGTTATTAAAAGATGGGCATCCTGTTCATTATGAAAATCCACAAAAAATAGCTTATCTTGCAGATTTAACAGTTTTGCAAGAATATAGGGGGAAAGGAATTGGAACGGAGTTGATGAAATATGCTCTTAAAGTAATGAAAGAAGAAGGATATGAAAGGGTATATATGAAAACTCTTGAAGTTGGAAAATCTATGTCATATGGCATCGCTGTAAAGTTAGGCTTTAAATTACTTGAAGGTGTAAACAGTATAGACAAAATGAGCAGATTACAAGAAGAAAGAGAAGAGGAAGATTTGAAAATCTATCTGGATAGAGAGCTTTAAATTCCAAAGTGTTTAAGTACTCTAGGGGGAAAATAAAATATTATTTTCCCTCTAGATAAAAAAATTATAATATATAAATAATATAGATTTTAGGAGTTGAGAATATTGGAGCCAGATTTTAAAAAAATGGAATTGATTCCTGCGATAATACAAGATTATAAAACAAAGGAAGTATTGATGTTAGCATATGTAAATGAAAAAAGCTATAAATATATGCTAGAAAAAAAACAAACATATTTTTATTCAAGAAGTAGAAAAGAATTGTGGCATAAAGGAGAAACATCAGGAAATATTCAAGAAATAAAAGGAATGTATTTAGATTGTGATAATGATACATTATTAATTTATGTTGATCAAAAAGGAAAAGGAGCATGTCATACAGGAAATTATTCTTGCTTTTTTAAAGAAGTGATTCCTTATGAAAGTAATGAAAATATAGATATACTGCAAGACATTTACAATCAAATAATAGATAGAAGTGTAAATCCAAAGGAGAATTCTTATACTAATTATTTATTAGATGAAGGAATAGATAAGATATGCAAAAAGATTGGAGAAGAAGCCACTGAGACAGTTATAGCAGCTAAAAATCCAAACAAAGAAGAATTAGTAGGTGAAATTTCTGATTTAACATATCATGTACTTGTATTGATGTTTAAATCCAATCTTTCAATACAAGAAATAAAAGATAAATTGATAGAAAGGCATAAAAAGCAAGGAAATAAGAAGAAAAAAAATATTAAAGGAGATTATTAAGGAGGGAGTATAATGAAAGGAAAGGTGCAACCAAAAACTTTGCCAGGATTTATGGAATTATTACCTAATGAACAAATTTTATTTAATAAAATGAAAGAAATTATACAAAAATCTTATGAAAAATATGGATTTTTGCCATTAGATACACCAATAATAGAAGATGCTAATGTTCTACTTGCAAAGGCAGGTGGAGAAACAGAAAAACAAATATATAAATTAAAAAAGGGAGAAAGTGATTTAGCTCTTAGATTTGATTTGACAGTTCCTTTAGCTAAATACGTAACTGAATATTATGATAAATTAAGTTTTCCTTTTAAAAGATATCAAATAGGAAAGGTATATCGTGGAGAAAAACCACAGAGGGGAAGATATAGAGAGTTTTATCAGTGTGATGTTGATATTATTGGCGATGGAGAATTATCAATAATAAATGATGCAGAAATTCCATCTATTATATATAATACTTTTAAGAAATTGGGATTTGATGATTTCACGATTTGTATAAATAATAGAAAAATATTGAACGGACTTTTTTCAAGTTTAGAGCTTGACGATGCATCATCAGAGATATTAAGAATAATTGATAAAATAGAAAAAATAGGAAAAGATTCAGTGAAAAAAGAATTATTAATTTCAATACCAGAGAAAAAAGTTGATATTATAATGAAATTTTTAGCGATAAAAGGAGAAAACGAAGAAAAAATACAAGCATTAGAAAGTATGGAAATTGATAATGAAACCTTTAAAGAAGGTGTAGAAGAAATAAAAGAAGTTTCAAAATTTATTAAAATATTTGGAGTTCCAAAAGAAAATTATAAAATAGATTTAACAATAGCTAGAGGATTAGATTATTATACTGGAACAGTTTATGAAACATTTTTGAATCAATATAAAAATTTGGGAAGTATATGTTCAGGAGGAAGATATGATAATTTAGCAGAATATTATACTGAAAGAAAAATGCCAGGAGTAGGGATTTCAATAGGGTTATCAAGATTGTTTTTTCAACTAATAGATAATAATATAATTTCAGCAAATGAAGAATCAATTGTAGATATATTGATAATTTCAATGGCAGATGATTATGAAATGTGTGCAAAAATAGCTGCAAAATTAAGAGAGGAAGATATAAATGTACAAATTAATATAGAGCAACAAAAGTTAGGAAAAAAATTCAAATATGCGAATAATATTAATGCGAGATATGTAATAATTATAGGAGAAGATGAAATAAAAAATAATGTATTAACGTTGAAAGATATGAGTTCAGGAGAACAAAATACTGTCACGTTAGATGAAACTATAAAAATAGTAAAGAAAACTAAAAATAAAGATTAGGAAGGAAAGTGCAATAAACAAATGGCTAATAATTTTGTTAGATATGAAGATTTAATAACTATAGAAGAATATGATGAAGAGACAGATAAAGAAGGATTTGTATTGCTACCATTAGAAGATGATTTGGTAATTGGAAAATATCAAGAAAGAAGAAATATGTTAGAATACGGACATCAAATAGCTGTGAGGAAGACAGTATATAAGAAACTTATAAATGTTGCAAAAGAATTAAAAGAAATGAATGAAAATTATAAAATAATAGTAGTTTATGGTTTTAGAGACATGAAAAAACAAGAAAAATATTTTAATGAAATACTAGAAGAAGTAAAGGGAAAATTTGAAGATAAAATGGAAATGTATGAGTATATACATGAGAAGATTGCAGTACCAGATGTTTCTGGACACCCAACAGGAGGTGCAGTTGATGCAGCAATATATGATGGTAAAGAAAATAGAATATTAGATTTTGGTTCAGAAATATTAGATTATAGTACTACACAATGCTATTATGAAGCTGAAAATATATCAGAAAGAGCAAAGAGCAATAGAAAAATATTAAGAAAAATTATGATGAAAGAGGGATTTGCTCCGTATGATGGAGAATGGTGGCATTTTTCATATGGAGATAAAGAATGGGCATTTTATTATGATAAGGAAAAGGCATTGTATAATCAAGTTGATGCAAGTAGAATTTTTGACAAAGAAAAAACAACATTATAATTATGTTGACAAAATGAATAACATCATATATAATTATACCAATTAGCAAAAGCTAATTGGTATCTTTATTAACAGGTCTTTTAAAGGAGGTCGTTGACATGAAAGAAAGATTTGTAGAGTATTGTGATGGTAATCGGATTGAAGTAGATGTGTTGGAAAAATATCACTTCAAAGAAGGAACTGTTAATGATGGATATGTAATAGAAGATGATTTAGGAAATCAGCTTTTAAGAATTCCATCAGGCTACACAGCAGATGGGGTATACGTAAGAGGATTTTGGATTTCAAGATATGAAATCTCAGTAGATGATGAGGGAAATCCGCATTCGATTGCAGGAGAATATCCATGTGTAGGTATTAATTTTTTTGATGCAAAGAAAAAAGCAAAGGAAATGAATGGAGTTTTGATAGCAAACGAAGAATATAACCGAATTGCTATGTGGTTGGTACAAACGGGTGCAGCAACTTTTGAAGAAGTTTTTATTAAAGGAAATAAAGATATCGGAAATTATTCTAAACCGTTTGTACTTGAGAAAACAGCTTCGAATCCTAAATGGATGCGTAATCGTTTAGATTCTTTCTGGGGAAGTGCATATATATGGACGACAGAAAAGTCTGAACTTTATAATCATCATAGGATTATCAGAGGAGGTTATGGCTTATATTTTAATACAGGAGAAAAGCATCCGCCTACTTTTAGAACATGGGCTGATCCGAAAAAAGAAAGCCCTAATATTACTTTTAGAATTGTTGTTAAAGACCCTAAGGACTGAGTTAAAAGGAGTAGTATATAAATGTCATTTTGACAATATATACTGCTCCTTATCATATTTTTCTTGTATATAATACAAAATAAAAAAATAATTCAAAAAATAAGCTCATTAAAGAAAATAGATAGAAGAGAAATATAAAATATAATAAATTTACAATTTCAAGGTATAATTGAAATAAAAATGATACATATTATAAACACAAATATGTATAAAATAAAAGAAAGAGAGTTGGTAAAAATGAGCGAACATCCAATAGAAGGACTTATGACTACAGCTATGAATAGTATACAAGATATGATTGATGTAAATACAATTATAGGAGAGCCTATAGAAACATCTAATAATATAGTTATAATTCCAATTTCTAAAGTATCTTTTGGTTTTGCAGCAGGAGGAAGTGAATTTAAAGGAGAGACAATAGACGAATATAAAAAAGTTGATAAAGAAGAGGCTATTCAATATAGATTGCCTTTTGGAGGAGGTTCAGGTGCAGGAGTTACAATAAATCCAGTAGCTTTTTTAGTAATTACTCAAGATAATGTAAGACTAATGCCTGTAAATCATTCTTCTTGTGTTGATAGACTTTTAGATTATATGCCAGATGTTATAGAAAAAGTTAATAATATGATGAATAAACATATGCAAAATAAAAAGGAACAAACTGATAAAATAGTAGAAAAAATAAATGAAAAAACAAAAGAAGTAAAAGAAAAAGTAGAAAATAAAGATATAAAAAGACCAGAAACAATAAAAGAAGAAACAACAGTAGAATATGAGTATAATGAAATGGAAGATGAGTAACAAATAATATAGGTTTTGTATAAAAATTTTAATTTATGAAATGATGTGTTTTTATTTAAGTGTTTTAAGAATTTAATTAAAATAAGAAGTTTTGTCGAAAACTTGTTATATTTCGACAAAACTTCTTATTTTTTGCTCTTGGAAAATATTGTAAATAATACTATAATAATATCAATAAATATCATCAAAAAATGATGTTCTAAAAAGAGAGGAAGATTTAATATGGAAACTAAATTTTATGAAAAGGACAAGCTACTTGTTTTTAAAATTTCTGAAGAAATTGATGATTATTCTGTTCAAAAGATAAGGAGGAAAGCGGATTATGAAATTGAAAGATATATGCCTAAAGAAGTTGTATTTGATTTTGATAGTGTTACTTTCATGGACAGTGCAGGAATAGGACTTGTTATAGGTCGATACAAATTTGCTAATATGCTAGGTGCAAAACTTGGAGTTAGTAATTTAACTCCAAGTGTTCAAAAAATATTTGATATGAGTGGTATTTTAAAACTTATACCAGTTGTAGATTTAGTTTTATAGATTTTGCTTAAAAATCTAAATTTATTAAATAGTAAGGGAATATTATGAAAGAACAAGTTGATAATGAAATGAAATTAGAATTTATAAGTAAAGCTTCAAATGAATCATTTGCAAGGATTACAGTAGCAGCATTTGCAGCACAATTAGATCCAAGTATAGAGGAATTAGCAGATATAAAAACAGCAGTATCAGAAGCGGTTACTAATTGTATTATACATGCATATGAAAATCGTTTAGGAGTAGTAAGATTATCTGCAAAATTAAAAGAAAATGAAATTATTATAGAAATATCTGACCATGGAAAAGGAATAGAAAATATAGAAATGGCAAAAGAGCCATTATATACAACTAAACCAAATTTAGAAAGGTCTGGTATGGGATTTACAATAATGGAAAGTTTCATGGATGATGTAAAAATAGAATCTGTAGTAGGTTTGGGTACTAAAGTAACGATGAGCAAAAAGATAAAGAAGATAGAAGAAAATACTCAAGAAGAAGATAATATGGATTTTATTACAAAAGAATAAGAGGTTAAAAATATGTATGAAAATGATAATCAATCTATAAAAAGAGCACAAGATGGAGATAGATTTGAACTTGACAGACTAATTAGGCAAAATAATGGGCTTATTTGGAGCATAGTAAAAAGATTTTCAGGAAGAGGCTATGAATTAGAAGATTTATATCAAATAGGAGTTATGGGATTTATTAAATCTATAAAAAGATTTGATACAAGTTTTGATGTTAAACTTTCTACATATACAGTACCATATATATTAGGAGAAATAAAAAGATATATAAGAGATGATGGACCTATAAAAGTAAGTAGGAGTATTAAAGAATTAAATGTAAAAATTAAAGAATTACAAAGGATGTATTTATTAAATAAAGGAAAAGAGATAACAATAGAAGAAATATCAAAAATTTTAAAGGTAGCAAAAGAAGATGTAGCAATAGCATTAGAATCAAGTCAACCTGTAGAGTCAATTGAAGGTAGTATGACTCAAGACAGTGGAGATAAAAGTCTTAGCTTATTAGAAAGAATATCTACAGGTAAAGATGAACAAGAAATGGTAACAAATAAGATAGTATTAAAACAATTGTTAGATGGATTAGAAGATTCAGATAAAGAAGTAATACTTCTTAGATATTACAAAGAAAAAACACAGGCTCAAATTGCAAAAATATTAGGAATAAGTCAAGTACAAGTATCTAGAATAGAGAAAAAGGTTTTGCAAAAGATGAGATATAAATTACTTGGAAATGCAAGTTAGAATTCTAAATAGAAGGAAAAAGGCTTTATAACCAAAAGTTTATTTCATGTAAATTAAAAGAAATATAAAATAAAATTTTGCATATAGAATTTAATAAGGAAAATATATTAAAAGGCATATAATTTAAGTGTAAATTAAATCTTATGTTTAGAAATTTAAGAAAAGTGGTCGAAAATGAAAAAATTTTTATTATATTTTTTGGGGTTTGTTGTAATTTGTTTTGTTTTACCAGCGTTATTAACAAAAAAGGATAACAAAGAAGTTGTTGCACAAAACGTAAATGAAAATAATAATGAAAATGTTCAAAATCAAGTATCAAGCACAAATTTAGAAGAAAAATATCCATATAAAAAATATGGAACAATAAATTTATTACATGCAGATACTGGAGAAGTAGAACAAGTTGAATTAGATACATATTTATGTAATGTTGTATCAGCAGAAATGCCAGCAGATTTTGAATTAGAAGCATTAAAAGCCCAAGCAATAGTTGCAAGGACATATACAATTTATAAAGTTAATAATAAAAAACATGATAATGCTGATATATGTGATGATTCAGCATGTTGTCAAGCATGGATTTCTAAAGAAGATAGACTTGCAAGATGGGATGAAAGTTTAAGAGAAAGTAACTGGAGCAAAATAGAGCAAGCTGTACAAAGTACAAAAGGAAAGATTATAACATATGAAAATCAACCAATAAATGCTTTTTTTCATTCTAATAGTGGAGGAAAAACAGAATTACCAATAAATGTATGGGGAGGTTCTGGATATCCATATTTACAAACAGTGGAAACAGCAGGAGAAGAGGGCTATTCTCAATATGCTTCAGAAGTTACATTATCACAGCAGGAATTATTGGAAAAATTAAAAACAAAATATGAAGATATTTCAATAGATTTTGCTAATCCTGATGATATTAAGATTATAGAATATACAGATGGAGATAGAGTTAAGACTGTAAAATTTGGTAATCATAATTTGTCAGGAGTTGGAGTAAGAACATTACTAGGCTTGCGTTCTGCTAATTTTTCTATTGTACAGGAAAATCGGAAATATAAAATTTAGCGTAAAAGGTTATGGGCATGGAGTTGGAATGAGTCAAACTGGGGCTGATAGTATGGCAAAACAAGGCAGTACAGCAGAAGATATAATTTGTCACTTTTATACTGGTGTGGAAATACGAGAAGTTAATAGTATTTTGAATTAAGAAATGTTATAAATATGTTAATTAGTAAATCTAATAAAAAATTAGTGAATAAATGTATAAATTCCTATTTTCAGGAAATAATTGTAATAACATTAAATTTAAGGAGGAAATTATGAGAAGAGGTAGGAATTTTTTTGATGATGATATGAATATGAAAGTGATTAAATATTCATGTATAGGAATAGGAATTTTAGCTGTAATAGTTCTTGGGTTATTGCTATATAGTAAAAGTTTAAATGATGAAGTTAAAGAAGGAACATTAAGTAGTGAGCAGTTTGCAGAGCTTATGAATAATACAAATTCAAGTAATACAACAAGTGTATCAACAGAAATGGGAAAATCAGTTAATGAGGCAAGTAATCAATTAAATAGCGCTAATACAGTAAATAATGCAAATACTACAAATGCAACATCAAATGCAGTAAATTTGACTAGTTCAAATACAACTAATAATACATCAAATACAAGTAATAATACTGTTACAAATACAACAACTAATGTAGCAAATGCTAATGCAGATGCAAATTCAGAAGGAAATCAAACAAATACAACTGAAACTGCAGAAAACAAAAATTTAAGTTTTTCTATGCCAGTAGAAGGAGAAATAGTAAAAGATTTTGCACAAGACAATTTAATATATTCAAACACACTAGAAGAATGGACAACACATACAGGAATTGATATAAAAGCAGATAAAACAACAGTAGTAAAGTCAGCTGAAGCAGGAATGGTTAAAACAATAAAAAATGACCCAAGATATGGTCTAACAATAGTTATAGAACATGAAAATGGTTTTCAAACAGTATATTCAAATTTATTAACATCAGAATTTGTAGTAGAAGGCGAAAATGTTGAAAAAGGACAATCTTTAGGAACTGTGGGAAATACAGCAGCATTTGAAATAGCAGATGAACCACATCTACATTTTGAAATATTAAAAGATTCTGTACAAGTAGATCCAAAGTTATATTTAGAATAAACTAGGCAAAATTAAATCTGTAGAAATATGGATTTAATTTTGTTTTATGGTTTTATAAGCAAATATATTTACATAAATTTTAAAAAATGGTATAATATGTAATATAAATGTTTTTTTTATGTAATATTCTTGTAAAAAACTTTGTATATAATAAATTCAATTAGAATGTCGAATTTTGCGATGAAAATTTCTTGATTTTTCTTATGTTTTAGTATAAACTATTCTAAAATAAATAGAATATAATGTACTAGGAGTAGAAATGAATGAAGAAATATTATTAGGATATCATGCAACAGATATAAAAAATATAGAATCAATAATAAATGATGGTTTTGTTGAATCAAAAGCTAGCAAAGATCATTGGTTAGGACGAGGTATTTATTTTTTTGAAAATTTATATTATGCTGTTGAGTGGGAAATAATAGGAGTAATAAAGCAAGATATAGCTGATTATAAAGAATTAACAAAAAAATGTGGAATAGTAGTTGCAGAATTAGATAAAAGAAATTATAAAGTATTGGATGTTAGTGAGCCACAAGGATATGCTATATTTGAATACTTGCTAAAAATTATAAAAGAAAATTATTCAGAAGAAAAATATAATTATATTTTAAGTAAAGGATATGCATATATTATAAAAATATTGGAGTATTTGGAAATAAAAAAGAAAAAACAATATCTTTCAAGATTTGATATTATTTGTGCTGTTTATCCTAAAAATATAAGTAAAATAAAGACAAATTTGCCAGGGGATTTTATTTCTTGTGTTCAGAAACAAATATGTGTAAAAAATCCACGTGCAATAAAGAAAGTAGAAGAATTACAATACAGTCAAGTTACAAAAGGGATATTTAATTTAATAAAAAAGAATAGAGGTGAAAAGAATGATTAATAATCCAAAAGATATAGAAGAGCTTTTAAGCGATTTAGAAAAGATTACATTAGAAGAATTAGATGAAGCAATAAAAAATGTAGACAGAGAATATATGGAAATGGATAATGAGAATGAAGAAATTTACGATATAAAAAAAGAAGAAAAATATTATTTTAATGAAGATTATTATGATTTCTACTTACATAAATCTGAAAATAAAACTGCAAAGAAAAATAATAAATTAAAAGATGATATAGGAGTGGCTGCTTAAAATGAAAAAATATGAGAGTGTATTAAAATTTATAAAATATGAAGTTAATGAAATAAATTATAAAAAAAATGAAAAATTTATGATGGATAAAGAGGGGACATCAATAGATTTTAAAATAACACCGATTATTAGTGTAAAAGAAAAAAATATGAGTGTAGAATTAGTTGTTGATGTATTTGAGAATGCATTGGAAAATAATAAACCTTTTGAAATGAAAGTACATTTAACAGGATATTTTATTACAGAAGGAGAAAATCCAGAAATATTCAAGGCAAACGCAATAGCTATATTATATCCATATGTTAGAGCTATAGTATCTACATATACAGCAAATGCTAATATAACACCTTTGATATTGCCAGCAATAAATGTCAATAAATTAATAGAAGATCAAAAAAAGAACTAGTGATAGTTCTTTTTTTGGATAAATAAAAAATATTTCTTGAAATAAATTTTTTTTATGATATAATATGAACAAAAGTTCAAAAGAAAAGAGGCAAAAAAATGCGAATATTAGGAGTAGACCCAGGATTTGCGATAACAGGGTATAGTATAATAGATTACATAGGAAATAAGTTTAAATTACAAACATCAGGGGCAATATTAACAGAAGCAAAAACATCATTTCCATTAAGATTAGAAAAAATAAATAAAGACTTAGAAAATATAATAACAACATATAAACCAGATGCAATGGCAATAGAAGAGTTATTTTTTAACAATAATGCAAAAACAGCAATAAATGTTGCACAAGCAAGAGGAGTAATTTTAATGACAGCAAGACAAAATAATTTAGATATATTTGAATATACGCCATTACAAGTAAAACAAGCAGTAACAGGCTATGGAAGAGCAGATAAAATTCAAGTACAAAGAATGGTAAAAATGATTTTAAATGAAGAAAAATTACCTAAACTAGATGATGTTACAGATAGTATGGCAATGGCAATTTGTCATGCACATTCTTGCAAATTTGCAGAAAAATTGTAGAAAGGAGCAAATCATGATTACAGTAGAAAGCCTAGAAAAACAGTTAAACCAGAAGCAATTGCAATCAATATATCTTTTTTATGGTGATGAAAAATATTTGATAGAAACAAATGTAAAAAAAATAAAAAATATTTTTGGAGAATGTATAAAAGGTATAAATTATATTCTAATTGATGAAACAAACATAAAAGAAATAATTTCAGATATAGAAACACCAAGTTTTGGATATAGTAAAAAATTGATAATTGCAAAAAATACGGGATTATTAAAAAAAGAAGGTAAAAGAAAAACAAGTGATATTAGTCAAACAAAAGAAAGATTACTTAAATATCTACAAGAAAATATGCAAATAATAAAAGAAAGTGTAGTTTTGGTTTTTATAGAGGAAGAAGTAGAAAAGCAAGAATTATATAATTTTTTAGATAAAAATTGTACAGTATGTAAATTTGATTTTCAAAAACCTGCTCAGCTAATTGCAAGATTAAAATCAATATGCAATTCATATAAAGTTCAAGTAGAAAATTACACATTACAATATTTTATTGAATGTTGTGGAACAAATATGCAAGAACTTATAAATGAAATAAGAAAATTAATAGAATATGCAGGACCAAATGGACAAATAAAAAATGAAGACATAGATAAATTATGTATAAAAAAATTAGAAAGTGTTATATTTGACTTAACAGATAGTTTAGGAAAAAGAAATATAAAATTAGCATTAAATGTATTACATAACTTAATATATGAAAAAGAACCAATACAAAAAATTTTAATTACATTATATAATCATTTTAAAAAACTATATCTAACAAGTATAGCTATTCAAGAAAATAAAGATGTTGCAAGTAGTTTAAGTTTAAAACCAAACCAAGTATTTTTGGTAAATAAATATAAAATGCAATCAAAATATTTTAATAAAAAAGAATTAAGAAACATATTACAAGCACTTATAGACTTAGATTATAACTATAAAAACGGAATAATTGACCTACAACTTGGTCTAGAAACAGTACTTTGTGAATATTGTTCATAATAAAAATCAAATATCCAAAAATATGCAAAATAAATATTAAAAATAATACTAAAATGTATAATAATTGTAAATTTTGCTAAAAATATTTCTAGGTGATAAAAATGTTGTTAAAAAATAAGAAAAAAATTATATTTTTAGTTATATTTACTTTAATTTTATTGATTATTACTGGAATAATTTTAAAAAATAATAAAGTAGAAGCTTTATCTAAATATGGTTCAAGAGGAGATGAAGTAACACAAATTCAAACTAAATTAAAAAGATGGGGATATTATAATGGAAATATAGACGGAATTTATGGAAGTCAAACACAAGAAGCTGTAAAATATTTTCAAAGAAAAAATGGTTTAACAGTAGATGGAATAGCAGGACCTGCAACATTAAAAGCAATGGGAATATATAGTTCAAGTTCATCTGGAAGTTCATCATCAACAAATTCAAATGATTTAAACTTATTAGCAAGAGTAGTATATGGAGAAGCAAGAGGAGAGCCTTATGCAGGACAAGTAGCAGTTGCAGCTGTTACACTAAACAGAGTAAAAAGTAGTTCATTCCCAAATACACTTGCAGGAGTTGTATATCAATCAGGAGCATATGATGCTGTAAGAGATGGTCAAATAAATTTAACACCAGATTCCACAGCAAAAAAAGCAGCACAAGATGCAATGAATGGATGGGACCCAAGCTATGGAGCAATATATTATTTTAACCCAGCAACAGCAACAAATAAATGGATATGGTCAAGACCGATGACTGTAACAATTGGAAATCATAGATTTTGTAAATAGAAATTTTGAAAGCAAAAAAGGGATTTAGGGGACGGACTCATTTTTCCCTTTTTCTGTATAACTTAATCCAAAAATAATATTTTATATTGAAATAATTTAAAAAAATGATATAATAACATAGAAACTAACAAAAACCTATCTAGAACTATTCAAAATAGGAGGGAAAAGCTATGAATGACAAAATTGAATTTATCTGGAAGAATGGAAAAGTGCGGAGAGCAAGAGAGCTGGATGCAGAAGCAACATCGAAACTTATGGATGCAATAGTATTATGCTATCCAAACAATAATCGGATTGCAACAAAGCTGTCAAAGGTTTTACCAGAGACAGAAAAGATTATTGTAAATAGACATAGAGCGGAAGAAAATCCGGAGGGAGCATTCATAATATGTGAACTTAATAATGGCAAAAAGGAGACTGTTAGTGCTCCGCTGAAAAACCGTATTATGTGGAACATCTTTCAGGAATGGGGCGAAGGAGAGTAATAGTTTTTCAAGCGAGGGGGCTGCTAAGCCCCCATTTTAAAAAGGAATTTTGGGGACGGACCCGGAAACATGGATTAGGGGACGAGACAAAAAGGGATTGGGGGACGGTCCTTAAAATCCCTGTTTGGGCTATTTGTTTTTTTATTAATTT